>JAPLNQ010000014.1 GCA_026401075.1 Planctomycetia bacterium | reverse complement strand
TCGTCCAGGCCCAGAAGTCGGGCATAGTGGGTGGAAAGTGTGTCCATCCAGGCAATCTACGCCACAGCCGCCTTGAAAACGACCGGCAAGAGCCACGATATTCCCCGAAGAACCAAAAATTAAATCATCATTGAGTATTAAGTTATATTCTGTTTTTGAAGATATAATTAAATTATTCCACAGTTTGGATAATGACCTAAACTCCTGATAAAAAAACGGGAATACATTGTCGTACTGTAAACAAATAGTTAGAATATTTTTTCTATAATCTTCATCAAAATCTTCTGCAACCTCACCGTTAACTGCTAAGTTTATTATTATATTCTTATCACATGATTTAAGATACGATACCATATCTTCAACACTTTTAAGTCTTCTTTTAAATGTTGTTATTCCTATACTAAGCATATGCTTTATTCCACAAGTTTATATAAAAAAGAGTTGATGTTCTCGATCTTAAGAATAGCCCGTTCAATGGCACTTCCGCAACTATCGCCCGGCTGATAAGCGTTTCGTGATTTGCGGAACCGTGCCGCTCTTCGTCTGCCCATCCGCGCCCTCCGGCATCCCGTCCGACTATGGCGCCGGGTATACGGCGATCGGCTACCCGCCGGACACCCCGCTCGTGCTGCCGAGGACGGACTACACGCCGCTGCGGGGGCTGCATCGGAGCCTCGCCGCCTGCGTCGGTTTGCCGGCCGACTTTACGCACAACGCGATGCTCGGCACGACCGACTACGTGATCAAGCGGACCGTTGACCGTCCTGTCCTTCCTTCTATGAGGGCTTGTTGGACCGATCACCTTGGCTGCCGGTGATGGCTCCGGACATTGTCTTGTCGAGGTGGCCCCAGCAACCGGTCTGAGGTACGCTCGAGTCATAGACAGCATGAGAAAGCCAGCGTGGGCGCCGACGGCCGAGCGGCTGAATGACGCCGTGAATCGGCTGGTGGCGGCAGCTCAGCCGCTGAAGGTTATCCTGTTTGGCTCCCATGCCCGTGGTGAAGCCGAGGACCGATCGCGGATACCGGGCACTGTGGAGCATGCGGCTCGCAAGGAAGGCCGGGTGCTGTATGCCGCCGCCTGACCGGCCTGAGGTTCTGCTCCACAAAGCCCGGTAGGACGAACTAGTCGTGAAGCGTCTCTTGGGAGATCGTGCGGGCCACGAGGAAACCCCGGATTCTCGCACTGAAAGTGGTGCTGTTTAAGGGGGGCAGGTCAAGTATAGTCAGCGCCGCCATGGCCTCCAACCCGTGGGATAGAGGTTCGGTTCCCGGAACCTGAACACCTGGAAGGAATTTGGATCCCCGTTGGGGTCTTCCACATGCCTGCCAGGCAACGTGATCGTCAAGAGCTTTGCCCGAGCCGGAATCGCTGGAAAACTCAGATCGTGCATGTTGTCACCGTCGTTTAGGTCGCCGATTTCCAGCGGCGCAACGCTAACGGTTTTTCCCCGATGCAAGTACGTCAAGCGATAGGCCCGCGTCACGGCAACACCGACCTCGTTCCCTGTCGGAAAGTCCGTGATGCCCCCCGACCATACGACGCGGACAAAAGCGGAGCCGACCGTGCAGGCGTTGGCGTCGTTGGTGAGAAGTGCAGGATCGATCCGCCATGCATCCACGATGGAGGGGCCGGCCGAGAGACGTCTGATGGGGGGAGACACGAGGCCAGAAAACAACTCACTGCGTTTCGAGCCAGGAGGGCTCCCCAAGAGCTGTCCGACCAGCCGCACGCGAACAGGCCGGACACCCGACTCAGCATCCCCGAAATCACCGGTCAGCAGGATCGTCTGCGTCTCATTCGACTCATTGGCAGGACGGAGCGTGGCAAACGCCGGCACGGTGACTGTTCCGTCGCTGCGGATCACGTTGAAGTCGGCGGGGTCAATCGATGCTGGATTGATGAGCCAGGAGAAGGTGATCGGCATGCCATCCATCTGCTGCGGCATCCCGTCATCGAGCCCCCAGAAAGCGCTCAAAAACCTCGGGGCTTCGGCGCGGCACGTCGCCACTTGCTTCAGCCTGCCGCTCGAACCGCCAATGTTCGTCGTCACGGTGGCCTTCAGGGGCCCGGTTCTGGAGGGCGGCGTATCGATGCTCACCGTCAGCGACGTCGCAGTCGCCACGGCCACGGAGCCGACTGCGCCATTGTCAAACGTCACCGTGTTCGCCGACGGGACGCCCGGAACGAAACCTGTGCCCCTGATGGTGATCCGGGACGCATCTTGTGAAAAGGTCGCCGTGCTCGCCGTCACGGTCGGTGCCGCGATCCGGCCCGGTGGAGTCACGATCAGGTTCTTCCAGATGCTGCCGTAACGGCCGTAGCCCGTGAGGCTCGCAGCACGGATGGCCTTCGCACCAGCCGCCGCGCCGGCAAAGGCGTCGGTGCCGACGTTTGGTGCGTTGCCAACGAACCTGACCCTCGTCAGCGATGCGTTGTTGCCGAACGCTTGGTTCCCGATGCTCCTGACAGTGCCCGGGATCGTTACGGCTGTCAGGCCGGCGCCATCGAACGCGCTGGCCCCAATGGTCTTAACGCGGCTGCCAAACGACACCGTCGAAAGCTTGGAGTTGTTCTGGAACGCGCTGTCGCCGACATACGTGACACCATTGTCGATCTTCGCACTTTCGAGCGACGACATTCCTTGGAACGCTTTGTCGTAGATCAGAGTGACATTGTCGGGAATCACGAGGCTGGTGATCGTACTATTGTTTTGAAAAGCTCCTGAGCCAATCACCGCGACGGGCACCCCGCCGATCGTCGACGGAATTTCGACCGCGCCACCGGTGCCCGTGTAGCCCGTGATCGTTCCCTGCGAGAACACGAAGTCGCCCTGCGGTGACGCCGTTAGCACGATCCTCCGCTCCAGTACGTCGCAGCCCAAATGGATGCTCGTGCCATACATCGCCGCACTCTGGCCGCCATCGAACTGGGCGGAGAACACCTCGCGACGGCGCACGCCACGAGGGCGGGAGGGCTTGGCAAAAAGGGAAAATAGAAATCGCATGAGAGCCTCCGGTTGGTGTCTCTGGTTCATCGGCGAAACCAGTGTCCTTGACCACCAAACGGCGGGCGACACCAAACAGGACATTGTGAGCGTAATTTGAGGCCGTCGACAGGGCAACGAATGGGTGCGGCAACGCGTTTTTCGTCGGAAACAGGGGCCGCAGGGGGATGGCCCCACTTCAGCC
>JAPLNQ010000209.1 GCA_026401075.1 Planctomycetia bacterium | reverse complement strand
TACAAGCCCCCGGCGGAAGCTGGGGGACTCCGGGTTTGAACGCCATCCCACGTGCCATGCCCATCCGGGACAAGCCCAACGACCCGGTGTCCCCGGACTTCCGTCCGGGGCTTTTTGTCAAACGAATGCCAGGCCCGGAGGGGCGGGTCAGCACCAGCGGGCGGAGGCCCGCCAAGCGAAAACGACACGATGTCGTGTTTCGCGTGAAGCAACGTCCCCAGACTTCCGTCCAGGGCTTTTTGTTTTGTGATCCGCCGTCAGGTCTTGAGCATCGCTTCGATCGACGTGCGGGCCGCTGCCAGCGCATCGGGAAGCTTGTCGGCGAGCTTGCCTCCAGCCTGCGCGAGGTCGGCGCGGCCGCCCCCCTTCCCTCCCACGATCGTCGCCGCATCCTTGATCCAGTTGCCCGCCGACAGGCCACGCTCCTCGAGTTCGCGACTGATGCCGGCAACGAGCGTTACCTTGTCGCCCTCGCTCGAGCCCAGCAGCACGGCGATCGGGCTCGCCTTGCGGCGGAGCTGATCGATGCACTGCCGCATGGCGGCGGCATCGCTCCCACGGGCGTCGGCCACGACGATCCGCGTGCCGGCCACTTCGGCGGCTCCGGCCAGCAGTTCATCGACCGAGACCGCTGCACCGCCCGCTGCTGGCCTGCTCTTCTTGAGCTCCTTGAGTTCCTTGGCGATGGCCGCCAGACGGTGTGGCAGCTCGGCGACCGGAACCTTCAGCCCTCCCGCAGCCTCCGCGAGCACTCCCTCCATCTGCCGGCAACGATCCACGGCGCGGAGGCCGGTGACGGCGGTGATCCGCCGCGTGCCGGCCGACACACTCTCCTCGGCGGTGATCCGCACCATGCCGATCTGCCCGGTGCTCGACACGTGCGTGCCGCCGCAGAGTTCGCGGCTCACTCCGTCCATCGTCACCATCCGCACGATGTCGGGGTACTTCTCACCGAAGAGCATCATCGCGCCGGCGTGGCGGGCCTCCGCCAGGGGCAGGAGCTGCGCCGCCACCGGCACGGCGGCCAGCGTGTTTTCGTTGACCATGGTCTCGATCTGGTCGAGCGTGTCGCGGCCGACGCTGCTTGTGTGTGTGAAGTCGAATCGCAGCAGGTCGGCGTCGACCTTCGATCCCTGCTGCACCGCGTGGCTGCCGAGATAGTGCTGCAGCGCCGCATGGAGGAGGTGGGTGGCGGAATGGGCACGGCGGATCGCCGCGCGGCGGCCGGCATCGACCTTCGCTCGGACCGTCTGGCCGAGGTCGAGCGAGCCCTGTCGCAGGTGGCCTATGTGGAGCATGAAGCCGCCCTCTCGGTGCGTGTCGCTGACGTCGAAGCTGCCACCCTGCCATGTAAGTGTGCCCGTGTCGCCCACCTGGCCGCCCGATTCGCCGTAGAAGCTTGTGCTGTCGAGCACGACGGTGATCGGCGACGCATGGCCGACCTCGCGGAGCGAGTCGCAGAGCTGACCCTGCGCGATGATGCCGATCACCTTGCTGTCGGTGTCGAGCGTGTCATAGCCGACAAACTCGGAGCCGTGCATGGTCTTCTTGAGAGCATCGAGCGGGCCCGATGTGAACACCTCCACGCGGGTGCCGGCGCCCGACCGCTGGCCGTGCGCGTCCATCGCCTCCCGGAAACCGTTCCAGTCGAAGCTGCAGTTCCGCTCGGCGGCGAGCGTCTCGAGCAGTTCCGGCGGAAAGCCGTAGGTGGTGTAGAGTTCGGCAGCCTCGCCACCGCCGACCAGGCCGGTGCCGGAGCGGTCGATCGTCGCGAACAGCTTTTCGATGCGGTCGAGTCCGCCGTCGATCGTCGCGAGGAACGACTCCTCTTCGCGTTTGATCACGCCGGCCACCCGTTCGACCGTCTCAGCCAGTTCCGGGTAGGGCTTTCGCATCATCGCGGCGACGGTGGTCGGCAACTGGTGAAGGAACGGTTCCTTCATGCCCATCTGCCGGCCGTCGAGCACGGCTCGCCGCAGCAGACGCTTGACGACATATTTCTCCTCGTTGTTGCCCGGCAGCACGTTCTCGTGGATGGCAAATGTGCAGGCGCGGACGTGATCGGCGATCCGCCGCATCCGGCGGCCGTCGTCACTCGCCGCGACGTAGGGGCGGTGGCAGACCTCCGCCACCGCTTCGACGATCGGCTTGAGGATGTCGATGTGGAAGTTGCTGTCGACGCCCTGCAGCATCGCTGCCGTCCGCTCCAGGCCCATGCCGGTGTCGATGTTGCGGCTGGGAAGCGGGTGCAGGTTGTCCGGTGGTGAACCGACGCGGTTGAACTGGGTGAAGACGAGGTTCCAGATCTCCACGTCGCTGCCGTCGGGCATGCGGTAAAAAATCTCGCTGCACGGTCCGCAGACGCCGTCGGGACCTTGGGAGGGCGAGCTGGCGGGCCAGAAGTTGTCGTCCTCACCCATCCGCGTGATTCGGGCCGCGGGCACGCCCACCTCGTTGGCCCAGATCGCATAGGCCTCGTGGTCGTCGTGGTAGACGGTGATCGAGAGTTTTTCCGGCGCGATGTTGAGCCAGTTGCGGGCGGTGAGGAATTCCCATGCCCAGAGGATCGCCTCGCGCTTGAAATAATCGCCGAAGCTGAAGTTGCCCAGCATTTCGAAGAACGTGTGGTGTCGCGGAGTCCGTCCGACATTGTCGATGTCGCCGGTTCGCAGGCACTTCTGGCAGGTTGTGGCCCGGGTGAACTCCAGCTTGCACTTGCCGAGGAAGTGGTCCTTGAACTGGTTCATGCCCGCGGGCGTGGAAAGAACGGACGGGTCCCAGCGTGGCACGAGCACGTCACTGGGGCGGCGGACACACCCCTTCGATTCAAAGAAAGTCAGATACGCTTCACGGAGTTCGTCGGCCTTCATGTTGTCATCAGCTCCCGGAAAAAAACGCTCGCTCGCAGGCTTGCATGGGCCTCGGCTGGGCCAAGCCCGATCAGGGCGAACACTATACACGTCCTCCCTCGCGGCGGGCGATGCGGACTCCATTCGCGTCCTAAAAAACCGCCCACGAGCACTGCTTGGGTCAGTTGCTCGTGGGCGATGAAGAGGCTGAGGGTACTGAGGGGACTGAGTTATTGAAAGCGACCAGGGCCGTTCAGGGCCGCCGGCCGTCAGTCGTCGCTACTGCTGCTACTGCTGCCGCCGGTGGACTCGTTCACCACCGCGATCACGGCATCTTTGCTGGCGAGGACCTTCTCGCGGAGTTCCTGAGTCACCTTCGGGTTTTCCTTGAGGAAGAGCCGGGCCTTCTCCCTCCCCTGCCCCAGGTGCACCTCGCCGTACCGCAGCCAGGTGCCTGTCTTGTCGACGAGCTTGGCCAGAATCGCCAGATCGAGGATGTCGCCCTCCACACTGATGCCATCGGCGTGCATCATGTCGAACTCGGCCACGCGGAACGGCGGTGCCACCTTGTTCTTTACAATCTTTACCTTCACCCGCTGACCCACAACCTCCTCGCCGTCCTTCAGTTGGCCGATCCGACGCACGTCGACGCGGCACGACGAATAGAATTTCAGCGCCCGGCCGCCAGGGGTCGTTTCGGGACTACCGAACATCACGCCGATCTTCTCACGGATCTGGTTGATGAAGATCACGGTCGTCTTGCTCTTGGCGATGGCGCCCGTGAGCTTTCTCATGGCCTGACTCATGAGCCTGGCCTGGAGGCCAACGAACGAGTCGCCGATCTCACCGTCGAGTTCTTTCTGCGGCACGAGTGCCGCCACGGAGTCGATCACGATGATGTCGACCGCGTTCGACTTGATCAGCAGTTCGGCAATCTGCATCGCTTCCTCGCCGCTCGTCGGCTGGCTTACCAGCAGGCTCTCCAGCGAGATGCCGAGCTTCTTCGCCCAACTGGGGTCGAGGGCATGCTCGGCGTCGATGAAAGCCGCAATGCCGCCCGCCCGCTGGGCCGCGGCGATGGCATGGAGGGCAAGCGTGGTCTTACCGCTCGACTCCGGCCCGAACACCTCGATGATGCGACCGCGGGGAAAGCCCTTGCCGCCGAGGGCGAGGTCGACCGAGAGGCTTCCGCTCGAGATACCCTCGATCGGAGCCTGGGCGTCGATGCCCAGCGGCATGATCGAGCCCGTGCCGAATTCCTTCTCGATCTGGGCAAGAGTGTTTTTCAACGCCGGGTTGCCGTCAAGAAACGACGCCATCGTCTTGACGGGCCGTCCCTTTGTTTCGCTCTTGGTTGTATCGCTCTTGGAATCGCTCTTGGTTGTTTCGCCCGACTTTGTTGCGGACTTTGCCGCTTCGGTTTTCTGTGATGCCTTTGCCATCCGGCCGTTCTCTCCTACTGCCAAGACCATAACGAATGCCTCCTCGTTTCCCGGCACGTCGTCGGGGTGGTTGCTTCGCCACCATAAATCGAGCGAGTTGCCAGCAAACAAAACACTGAACGTGGGTATAGTATCGGTTTGGGCCGCGGTTGGCAAGAGGGTTTTTGAACGCCCGTTCAGGCCTAAAAACTGAGCATCTTGCGGTATTCGGCCAGGCGGTGGTCGAGGTCGTGGCGGCTGAGCGAGGCCAACCGGTCGAGGCTGAAGTCTTCGACGGTGAAACTGGCCGTCACCACGCCGTAGGCCAGGGCCTCCTTGAGGGCCTGCGGGTCGAAGCGGCCGAGGGAGGCCAGGTGGCCCATCATGCCGCCAGCGAAGCTGTCGCCGGCTCCCGTGGGATCGACCACGGTGGCGGTCGGAAACGCGGGCATGACATACATCTCGTGCTCGCTGAAAAACATCGCCCCATGCTCCCCCTTCTTGATGACTACGAATTTCGGGCCCATCGCCAAAACAGCCTTCCCGGCCCGGACGAGATTCTCGTCGTCCGCCAGTAGTTTTGCCTCCGAGTCATTCAGCACCAGGCCGTCGATCCGCTTCATCAGCTGGCCCAGTTCATCCCGCTGGATGTTGATCCAGAGGTCCATCGTGTCGGCCACGGTCAGTTCCGCTCCCTTGGCCTGATCGAGCACGCTCAGCTGCACCACGGGCGAGGCATTGCCCAGAAACAGAAACCGGCAGTCGCGGTGGGTGGCGTTGAGTTTCGGCTGAAACTCCCCGAGGACGTTGAGGTGCACCTCCAGCGTTTCGCGGTCGTTCATGTTGGGGAGATAGCGGCCCCTCCAGCGGAAGGTGCGGCCGCCGGAAATCGTTTCCAGGCCCGACGTGTCGATCCCGCGGGTCTCGAGCAGCCGGGTGTGTTGCTGTGGCCAGTCCTCGCCCACCGCCCCGATCATCCGCACTGGCGAGAAGAAACTCGCGGCGTAGGAGAAGAAGACAGCCGAGCCCCCCAGCACGTCGTCGCGTTTGGCGGTGGGGGTTTCGATGCAATCGAGGGCGATACTTCCGACGACGAGCAGCGGCATGATGCGGGAGACTCCTCAGGAGAAAAGAAGGCGGATGGGTTGAGACTGTCTCGACATCAAGGACGAGACCGAAGGCGTTCGACCCGTGGCCACAAGTTTTTAACTTGTGGAATCGATGCTGCGGACAAGGATAAGTTAAAAACTTGTCCCCACGGGGGGCGGAAAGCGGAAAGACGAGAATGTAGCCGCCAGCGACTTGTGCGGCAAAAGCTTCGGGCGAATCACCACCGCCAGCCGAAGCCGGCGTCGGAGAAGAAAGGGGCCGCTGCCTCGGTGACCCCCCAGCCCACCCGCAGGCCGATTTCAAAGTTCTTCGTGAGCAGGTAGTGGGTGCCGGGGCTGAAGAACGCCCGGTTTACATCGACGACGTTCCGCTGCGTAAACGTGTCGAAGTATTCAGCATGCACCTCCCAGCGGTCAGTGAGCGGCACGCGGAGGACGACTGACGGAGTCCAGCGGTCGAACCAGTTGACCACGCCCTCGGAATAGGCGTAGCGGATGGCGGCGTCGAGCTTCCACCCGGCGGGCAGCTTGTAGCCGGCCACGTAGGTGGCCACCGGCACCGTGCCGAATGCCTCGCCATAGGTGGGTGTCGAGCCCTCCATGATGAAGCAACTCTCCGGCAGGAGCCCGTCCTGTTCAGACACATCGGCCTTGAACCCGTAGAGCACGCTCGACTCGTAGAGGGACCGACGCTTGAGCGGACCCTCCCCCACCTCGACGCTGGTCACGATGTTGCCCTGCGAACCGACGCCGTAGTTGACGCCGAACCGCCATTCGAACCAGTCATTGCCACCGACACGGACCAGCAGCTCCGGATAGTTGTTGGTGGGCAGGCCGACAGGGTTGTCGATGAAGACATACGATCCCTCGGAGAGGACCGTGCCCGGGTCGACCGTGCTGGTGGACGGCGTGAAGGCATCGCGGTCGGTGCCCAAATCGCCCGCCTCGCGTGCCGCGGCGTTTTGCGCTGCGATCGCAGCGAATGTGCAGACGAGGATGATAGCGAGTTTCAAGGCCATCGCCGGGCCATGGGCGTGGATGTCATGACGGCGCACGGCGACCCTCGGCGGTGCCAGATCCTTCCCCTCTTTCGGCCCGACGATCAGGCCGGCCCAGACTTTTGCCGCCGACCGCCAGGGTTGTCCCTGCTTGCCCAATCCATTGCTGCCGCGTGTGATAAGGTCCTGCGGGTGGCGTCGTTACGGCGATGCAAAAACGATCGCAAAGGGCGGGTCATACTTGTTGCAACGGATGCGGAATTCCTCTCCCTCTTGAACCTGCTTCATAAAGACATCCTGCTCACGGCCGTCGCCCTTGACGAGCACGCCGCCGAGGTCTGCCGAATCGATCAGTCGCCAGCCGTGCTCCTCAAACTGTTCCTTTGTCCATCTCTTCTCCTTCCAGTCGCCGCCCGCGTTACCCTGATACGAGAAATTGCAGGCCAGTAATAACACGCCAGCTCGGGTGACCCTGAAGTCGGCCACTCCGCCGTCGCGACCGCTTCTGCCGGAGTAGATGATCGCGCGACGCTGAGACAAAGCGGTCGGAATTCGTTGCCAAGCGTCCTTGGCCTCACTGGCCACGAGGGGTATCGGCTCGAGCGATTTTGATTCGATGGCCGCGGGGAATGCGCTGGTCGTTGCCCAATCGATCATGGTGGTTGTGGGCATCGGAGCGGAAGGCGTCGTTACGGCGGAGGGCGGCGCCGGCTGTCGCGAGCCTGTCAGCAGGAGTGGGAACGCTGCCAGAACGAAACCCGCACAGGCCAGCGGCCAGAGCGTTGCCCGCCAGCGGCGGCCGAAATCGGCGACCTCCCACAGGACTCGTCGGGGTGGCACAGGCACCGGCCTGCCACCGAGGTATGCCGTCACGGCGGAGGCCAGTTCAGAAGCATTCGCATACCTCCGTGCGGGGTCCTTCTGCAGGCAAACGGCAGTGATTCTGGCGACATCCGGCTTGACCTGCTTGTTCAGCTTCGCCGGCGAGACCGGTTGTTGCTCGCGAACGACCCTAGCAGGCCGTGGACCAAGTCATTTTTCGTGCCCGTGAGTGCTTGATCGTCACTCGCCGACGGGTCGGGATCGATGCGGCCCATATCCGACCGGCGCCGTCAGCAGAGAT
>JAPLNQ010000182.1 GCA_026401075.1 Planctomycetia bacterium | reverse complement strand
CGACGACGCAGAGCAGGGACGTGGGGGCATGGAATCGCATGGGAACCTCGCGCGGGGTGCGTGTGACAAGCATAGCCGGTTTCAAGGATCACCGGGGGCCTCCCCGGACACGCTGCGCTCGCGGACGGCTCGGCGAATGCGTTGCGGATGATGGGCTCACCAGGAAGCGAGCCTGAATTCTCCACGCGGTGTGAATCGGAACGTGCGGCCGGTTTCGGAATCGATGCTGATCGTGATGTCGAGCCGGTCGGCAGGCAGGGTCTTTGCTGCCCGCGATGGCCATTCGACGAACACCCAGCACCGCCCCGCGGTCGCGTCCTCCCAGCCGATCTCTGCGAGGTCGCCAGCGCCTGCGAGACGGTAGAGATCGGCATGCACGAGCCGCTCCGGCGCTGCCGGCGTCGGCTGGTCGTGGGCGGCGGGCAGGTCGTGAACGTGGATCAGTCCGAAGGTCGGGCTCACCACTTCGGATGGGTCGATGCCCATGGCCGCGGCCACGGCCTTCACGAATGTCGTCTTGCCCGCGCCGAGATCGCCCTCGAGCGCGACAAACGCCCGCGGCGGCAGCCCCTCCACCAGCCGGCGGGCGAGCGGCGTGAGGGCGGCCTCGTCGGGCACCGTAACGGTCAGCGCTGGCGTGACCGTCGGCGGCTCGTCGCCGTCAGCCGTTGAAGGCATGGACGTAGCCCCGTGGTTCGAGTGTGGTTCGCACGCCTTGCGCATCCTCGGCGACGAGTCTCGGCTCGGCTGTCACCTCACCGATGATCGTGATCGGCAGATCGAGTGGAGCCTGGCCTGCTGCCGCCACGAGGGCATGCGCCGCGTCGGGCGGCATGGCGAGAAGGAGTTCAAAATCCTCGCCATCGGAGAGGGCATGGTCGAGCGGAGATTTTTTATCTCCCTGCAGGAGACTCATCCGGCGGGCATCGGCGTGGATCGGCACGTCGGCGAGCCGCACGACGGCGCCGGTCGCGCTTGCCTGCATCATCCGCGAGAGGTCGAGCGAGAGGCCGTCACTGACGTCGATGGCGGCATGCACGGCGAACTGGCTTGTAATAAAAATCGCTTCGCGGCACCGCGGCTGCACGGCGAGATGGCGGCCCAGTAGGCTACCGCCGCATGCCCCCGTGACGACGAGCAGGTCGCCCGGCTTCGCGCCGTCGCGCCGCCAGGCCCGGCCCGGCGGCACGCTGCCGATCGCCGTCACGCTCACGACCAGCGGCCCGTCCCAAGAGTTTGTATCACCGCCGGCCAGTGTGCAGCCATGCTCGGCCGTGATCGCCTGGATGCCTTCGAGCAGCCCGTGGGCGATGGCGTCGCCGCCGTTCTGCGGGAGGCAGACGGCGACAAACACCGCCTCGGGCCGCGAGCCCATCGCCGCCAGATCGCTCAGGCTGACGGCGACGGCCTTGTGGCCGACCGCCCGCGGCGGACAGTCGGGGCCGAGAATAAAGTCGACGCCCTCGGTGAGCATGTCGACGGTGACGACCGTCCGCCGCATGGCGGGCGGCCGCAGCACGGCGGCATCATCGCCGGGGGGCACCTCCAGCCGCGGGTCGGCAGGGATACGGTCGAGCAGCCAGGTGGCGAAGTCGGTGTCCACGCCGGCCATGCTATCTGCACGTGGAAAAAGGTCATGGGTGAAGGAGAGTTCGGCACGATACGTGCTTCTCACCCCGTGGCGGCAAGTTTTTAACTTGTCCGTGTCCCCTGTCCCCCGTGGCGGCAAGTTTTTAACTTGTCCGTGTCCCTGCACTGATTCCACAAGTTAAAAACTCGTGGCCACGGGTCGCACTCCTTCGGTCCCGTCCTGCATGCCGAGTCAGCTCCTCAGATCGCCAGGCTGGCGTAGGCGAGCAGCGAGGATGCCACGACGATCGCTGCTCGCCAGCCAAAGTGGGCAGGAGAGGCGACGTGTGCGACGCGGCGCCGGCTCCATGAGCCGGCCACGACCACGAGCGCGAGGATCGCGGCGGCGACCACGAACTCCACGACAAGCACGCGGACGGTGGCCTGTTGCAGGATGCGGATGACCATGAACGCGGCGACGATCGCTGCCCCACCAAGCGGCCCCAGCCATGGCGCGCGCTCGGTCGCCCGAAGCGCCACACAACTCGCCAGGTACATCGTGTAGGGAAAGAACAGCTCACGATTTCCGGTGGCATGGGAGAGGCCGAGCCAGGCGAGGCTGGGCACCATGAGAGCCAGCGACTCGATGCGGATGCCGCCGAGTGCCAGCAAGACGACCGCGAGCGCGCCGATCACCGCCCACGGCGGCCCGCCGAAACAGTGCGCCACCGCCAGGAAGATCAGCTCGACGACGATAAAGACTACGCTCGGCATCACCTTGTCCACTACGGATAGCTAGCGCTGGTAGGCGGGCAGGTAGTGCATGTAGACCTCGAGCGTGATCGCGGCCATCGCCGTCGAATAGCATTTCGCGGGGCCGTTGAGACGCTCCTCGCCCCAGCCTGGCCAGCTGCCGTCGGCGTTCTGCGTCTCGAGCAGCTGGCTACGAACCCGCGGGTGCCACTTGTAGTCGTGGGCCTGCAGCGATTCAAGCGCCAGCTTGACGTCGGGATCGTCGTAGTCGCCGAGCAGCTGCAGGCAGAGGGCGCCTGCGGCCGATTGGGCGTCTTTCACGCCCTGGCCGGGCTGGTAGGCGAAGCCTCCCTTTGGCTTCGCGCACTTCTTCACGTACGCCCGCGCCTGCTCGAGCGTCTTCTGCGGCACCCGCAGCCGCGCATTCTGCGCGGCCCGAAGCGCCACCACCTGCATCACCGTCACGCTCAGGTCGGCATCCCGCGGCTGCGGCTGATACCGCCAGCCACCCTCTTTGTTCTGCGCCGCCACGATCACGTCGACCGCCTGCTGACAGGTTTCGGGCAGGCCTTCGCGGCTCGTCCAGCCCGACGCCTCGATGAGCGCCAGCGTCGCCAACGCATGCTCGTACATCGGCCCGTGTGAATTGCCCCCCTTCCGCACGAGCAGGCCCGTGGGCTGGCGGGCGTTGAGCAGGCCATCGATGGCTCGGCCCACGGTCTCGCGATAGGGCCCGCGGTCGGGCACGTGGCCGCGGCCCATGAAGGCCAGCAGGCAAAGGCTGTCGATGCCGGTATTGGGCTGCGGCGAGACCGCCTGCGGCCACGAACCATCGGGCTTCTGGTTCGTGGCGAGGTATTCGAGCGCCCGGTCCACGGCGGCCTCGATGCGGACCAACTCCCGCGCGTCGGCGTCGGGCACGTCGGCAACCGCGGGGCCGAGGCATAAGCAGCAGCCGACCGCGGCGATGAGCGTGCACAGCATGCCCGACAGGAGCCGGCAGGGGCGGTTCGAACGGTGACGTGTTTGCATGAGCATGATCTGCATGAGACTCGTGTGCATACGAAAAGTTCCCGGCGGCTGGCCCGCCATCAGCTCGACCCTGAAAGCCTTCTGATTCCGACATCGAGACAATAGAGGCCCACCAGCAGCAGGAGCACCGGCCAGGTGTCCCAGATTTCATCCTCGAGCGACGTGCGGGCCTCGACCGCCGTCTTCGTGAGCTTGTAGGGGATCGTCGAGAAGTCGGCCACCTCGATCACCGCGCCGCCTGACAGGTCGGCCAGCGAGCGGAGGGCCTCGCGATCGACGCCGGCCTGCGCCCGCTCGCGCGACGGCTCCGATACGACGCACTCTGCCGACAAGCCGGCTGACAGCCCGGCCGCGGCCGGCCCGTGCCGCACGCCGTGGCGGCCGGCGGAGTCGGGCGTGAACGATCCAGCGTAGAGCCCGGGCCGGCCGGCGGGCCGAAGCTCGAGCACGGTCGCCGCGGCTGCACCCGGAGGCATGAGCGCGACCTTCTGCACCGCCGCCTCGACCGGCTTCTTCGATTCGTCCACGAGGTTGAGTTCGACCAGCACCGGCGAGTCGGGCTCGCAGCGGTCCGGGGTGACGACAAGCCAGTTGGCGTCGGGAGGGTGATCGTCGCGCCTCGCGGCGCTCCGCAGCGCCTGCCCCCAGAACCGCCAGAACATCGAGTCGCCCACGTTGCGCCGCCAGCGAAAGGTCTCGTCGGTGCCGATCCAGACCACGCGGCCGTTGCCCACGGGCGCCTCCGCCATCAGCACGATCGCGGCGCGGCTGGCCGGCGCATCCACCTCGGCAAGCACCGTAGCCGACGGCTTCGGGCCGGTAGCCGCAGCTGCCCGGAAGAAGGGGGGCATCTCGCTCCACTTCGACCGGTTGCGGGCGGCGTCGCCGCTGAGCGCAAACGCCGGATGCATCGCGCCGCGGGCGGTCACCTGCATCCGCAGCGGCTTGAACGCCGCGGCTTCCACGGTGGCCGAGCCGTCGCCCGCCGCCTGATCGATCGTGACCGGAAACAGCTCCGCCAGCGGGGCGTCGGCATACTCGCGCGGAAGGTGCTCGCCGCCCGGCTGCAGCACGAGGCCTACCCCGCGGCGCGACACCGCTTCGACGAGGGCCTTCTGCCGCGCGACGTCGAGGACGGCCGCGGGCACGTCGCCGAGCACGATCAGGTCGTAGGCCGCCCACTCCTCCACGTCGCGGGGTAGCTTCGCACCGGCATCTCCGTCGCCTGCTGTGGCTGTGTCGGTAGTGGCGTCGGCTGAGGCGAGTGTGCTCGTGAGCAGCACGGTCGGCTCGAAGCCGGTATCGCGGCGGATGGCATGGTCGATGAACCGCAGATCCCAGCGGGCCGCATGATCGACCACCAGCACCTTTGACCGACGATCGGAGACGATGATCGATGTCTCCACCAGGTTGTTTTCGCGGACGGCCTCCTCGGCCGCCGGCGGCACGGCCACGGTCAGCAGACTGGTGCCCGCCTCCTTCGCGTGCCACTGAAAGACCACCTGCTGCCGCCCGTCCTTGAGCTTCATCCGGCGCGACTCGAGCACCTCGCCATCGGCTGACCGTAGCTCCACTGCCACTTCGCGGCTCGCTAGGCCCGACGACTGCAGCGTGGCGTTGATCGAGACGGTGTCGTTCAGGGCGACGACCGGAGCAGCCAACACGTCGGTGACGGCCAGGTCGATGGGCGCATCGATCGAGCCGACAGGCACCGCGATCACCGGGGCCCGTGGCTGGCCGCCCGATGCCTCCGTCGCCCGCCGCACCGCATCAAGGGGGTCGATGCCGACCGTGGAACGGCCATCGGTGACCAGCACGATGCCGGCGAGCCCGCGGCCCGACGCATCGTCCATCGCCATCTCCACTGCCACACCGAGCGCCGTGTCGAACGGGTCGAGCGGCGGTTGCGGCGTCGCACCGCCGGCCGGTTTGGCGGCGTCATACACCCGCCGCACCCGACGGGCCACCTCGTAGCGCCGCAGGTCGAACTGGTCGGCGAGTTGACGCAGCGTGGTGTCGGCCTGCGCGGTCAGCACCGCACGAACGAGTTCACCACGTGACCAGCGGCCGACTTTCTCCACGGGCGCCACCGCCGCGGCCTCGTCCCCCGCCGCCACAGGATCGAGACCGGCCGCCGTGGCCACGCCATCGATTGTGGCAGCCGGCAGCCGGCCGACCGGCAACTGCATGCTGTCGGATGTATCGACGATGAGCGCCACGACGGGCTTCTCCTCGACCCGTTCATCCAGCCGCAGCGACGGGCCCGCCAGCACGAAGACGAGCAGGGCCAGCACGGCGATCCGGCAGGCGCTCAAGGCATGCCGCTGCCGCGGCGAGAGCCAGGGCATCCGCTCGCGGTGGCGGCGGGCGATCCACCAGCCGGCCGGCACCAGGAGCAGAAGCCCGATGATGAGCAGATCGGGACGCGCCCAATGCCACTCGACGCTGTCGATTCTGGCGGCGAGTTCGTGGCCGACGCCGCAGGAGCGGGCCAGCCAGACGAGCAGCGAGCTGAGCATGGAATTCGCTTGGTTCAACTGTGCCGGGGTCATTGCGGAATGTCCCTGCCCAGCTGACGGAAGTAGGTGTCGATCACGTCCTGATAGGCCGCGGGGCCGCGCTGCCGCATGCCCTCGAGCAGCGGGTCGCGGACCCGCGGCGGCAGCTTATAGATGGCGGCCCGTCGGCTGGCGTCGAGCCCGCGGAGCGGATCGGCCACCTCCGCCTTCCCTGCCATTGCCCCACCATCGGTCAGTTGGGCCTTCGCCTCACCGGGCTTTTGCATCTCGGAAGGATCGCCCGGCATCTCACCCTGGCGCGGCGCTGGCTGCGCGGGCTGCGACTTGTTGGCGGCCGCCTGCTGCGCCGCCTGTCTGGCCGCCTCGCGTGCCGCCCGTTCCTCGAGCCGGCGGGCCCGCTCGGCCATCCCGAGCGCCTGCTGCACAGCGGGGCTTTCCAGCATCGATTCGACCGCATCGGCCGAAGACTCCGCAGCCATCTGGGAGGGGGCGGCGCTGGGATTGTCTGGCTTCGCAGCGGGTGCTGCCGGCGTGTCTGCGGGCTTCGGACTGTCCTGCGGCCGGGCGTCAGCCGGCTGGCCATTTTCGGACGGCGCCGCCCGCGGTGGAGAGACAGGCTTGCGGCCCGCGAGCTGTGCGGCCAGATCCGCTGCCTCGTGGCCCGCCTCAGCGGCGGCCTCGGCCGCAGCCTCAACGGCATCCGTCGCCGCCTGACGAGCCTCGGCCTGCGGCGTTCCGAGAATGTCCTGCACCTGTTCCACCTGCTCGCGAGCCGCCTCGGAGGCCGCAGGCTGCTTGGGCAGGGCGGCGAGCGACTGGCTGCGGCGATCGAGATCCTTGGAGAGCGTCTCCAGACGTTTCGCGGCACCGGCTTCATTGAGCCGTTGCTCGACGTCTTTGAGTGCCTCTTCGAGCCTGTGAGCCTGCTCAGCCACGGCTGCCTGCGGGGGCGCGTCGGCCATGCGGTCGAGCTTGGCGGTGTCGCCCTTGAAGGCCTCGTTGCGAGCGAGCGAATCCTTGACCGCCTCCGCTTCGGCCGCGAGCTTTGCAAGCTGGTCCTTCTGAGCCTGTGGCACGAGCGGGCTCTGGGCCGCCTGATCGGCGGCCTGCGTGAGCGACTTCGCCAACTGCTGCGCCTCGCGGCTGCGTTGCTCGAGCGCTGCATCGACCGCGGCAAGATCGTTCTTCCGCGGCTGCTCGAGCGACCGGGCCGCCTCGTCCGCAGTCTTCTGCGCCGCAGCTGTCTTCTCCTTGACAGCCGCCGCGAGCTTCGGATCGGGCTCGGGCTTGTTGTCAGGCGGAGCGGCCTCCTTGCTCTGTTGCTGGGCCTGTTGCTGGGCCTGCGCCTGTTCTTGCGCCTCCTCCGCTGCGTCGATGGCGGCCAGCGGCTCTTCGCCCACCGCCTGCATCACGGCCGCGCGTTTCTCGTCGAGCGTGGCGGCCTGCTGCTCGGCGGCCCGGGCGGCCTGCTCCGCCTCGCGGCGGGCCTGTTCGAGCGCCGGCACCTGCGTGCGGGCCAGTGCCATCTCCGGCGGCAGCACGACCCCGATCTGAAACACCTTCGACTCGGTCTGCTGTCCCTTGGTGTCGCGGACGACGAGGCTCCAAGCGGCTGACTTGCCCGGCGCGATGCCAAGCTGCTCCATCGTCAGCACGGAAGACAGCGTCGCCTGCGTGTCGGGCGGACGATCGGCCAGCACGACCCCAGCTAGCGGCACCGGGTCGGCGAGGTGCCGGGCATCTGGGCCGATGCGCACGGAGATTCGATCGAGCCCCCAGTCGTCGAAGGCCTGGCCCCGGATCTCCACGTCGTCGGCCACCTGGAGTGTCAGGTTTGCCGGTGGATCGTCGACCACGATCGACGGCGGACGGTCGATGGTCGGCGCGATCTCGACGGCGGGCATCGGCAGGCTCGCATGGCCTGCCGCACTTGTGAAGCCGATCGTCGCCCAGACCGGCTTCTCGACCAGCACACCACCGATCCAGCTCTGTGCTGCAACGGCCGCCGCGTGTGTGTCGCACCGTTGCACCGGAAGCTCCCCGATCGGCTGATCGACGGGCTGCTGCACCGACTGTGTGGAGCGGTCCACCCAGCCTGGGCGATCGAGCTGCAGCCGACCCCGGTCGACGCTGAACGCCACCCCGGTCACCGGACGGCCGACGAGTTGGGGCAGGGATGCGAGCGGGGCCATCAGCCGCACCCATTCCCCTGGCGGCGGCAGCGGGCCGGCAACGACGCGGAGCACGCCCTTCGCCGGGGGCACGGCGTCGGCATCGCCCCAGACCAGTTCCAGACGAATCTTCTCCTGCTCAAGGAGCATGGCCAGGTGCGTCGGCGGATCGGCCGGCTCGAGCCGCGCCATCAGCATCAACGACCGCTGCGGCAAGAGATCCTGTGGCAGCACGAGCGGCTCGAGCCGTGTCTTCATTCCGAAGGGGCGGCCATCGAAGCCGAACGTGAAGCTGCGGAGTCCGCCCGCCGCGTGCGTCGTGGTCCATTTCCAGGGCGTCTCGCTGACGGCGTCTCGCGGCAGATCGTCCTCGAACCAGACCCTCTCATCGAACCGTTCCACATCGCGGGTCTCGAGTGTGCGTTCCGAAAGGTGGAGACTGCCGTCCACCGCATCGGCGGAGACCTCCGCCACGAACTCCACCGTCGAAGTCTCCGGTGCCTCGATGCGGCGGGCGTCATCGGCCACCGGCAGCGGCGTGTCGATCCGCATGTAGTCGGGAAGCCGAATCAATCGCGTGAGCCCCATGATCTCAGGGCGCTGCAGCAGCGTGATCGCATGCGTCTTCGTCCACGTGCCGCCACCCTCGAGCCGATAGGTCGCGGCGTGTTCGAGGCCGTCGATCGCGGCGACAAACGTGTCGGCGGTGGTCCTCCGCATGGGGTGGCGGTGCGGCTGACCGGCCGCATCGAAGATCACAAGATCGACGTCTTCGACGCTGCTGCGGACGACGCGGCCCTCGATTTCGAGCGGCTCTCCCTCCAGGGTCTCGATGTCTCCGGGGGAACGCAGCTGCAGCCATGTGGCCGGGGGAATGTCGGCCGTCGGATGCAGGAACCGATCGAGCGTGATGGTGAGCCGTTCGCCGAGCGCGAGCCAGAGCGCTGCAACCATTGCCGCGGCGCCGGCCGCGAGGGCCGCATTGCGGGCGAGGGCCTGCCACCGCACGACCCGCGACGGACGGAAGCCCGAGAGCTGCGTCTGCGTCTGCGCAAGCAGCCGCTCGACCATTTCGGGCTCGAGCGTCCGCCCGGCATGACCGCCACGGGCCAGGTCGACGACGGTCAGCAGTCGATTATGGATGCCCCCGAGCGCATTCTCGATCCGCAGGCTCACCGTGTCGAGCAGCGGCCGCCGCACCGCCGGCAGCAGCACGAACGCGGCGCCGGCTGCCGCCACCACGGCCCACCACGTGCACACAGCCGCGACACGCAACGGCACCGAAAGCGGCGCGGCCAGATCGAGCAGCACGCCCGCCACGACCCAGGCAATCGCGGCCGCGACGGCGAGCAGCAGCCCCGCGGCCAGCGCCACCGCGACCATCCGCAACCGCACGCGTGCGACGACCGATGCGATCCGGTCGGCTCTCGATTCCCAACTTCCGCTTGCCATGTGTGGTGAACCAAATGTGGTGATGTGGGGGGCGTGATATCATCCGGCCGCGTGTGATTCCGCGGCGTTGCCCACCGCGCGGCCGAGCCAGTCATTCAGTCGGACCCGCCAGCCACGCGGCGGCTCGTTCATGCCTGCCGGCGTCGGCGGCCGCAGCGTGCTCAGCAGAAACTCGAGCAAAAACAGGCCGAACACTGCGGCGATCAGCCAGCGCCAGATCTCACGACGGCCGGTGAGCTGCGTGTGCAGCGTCGGATCCTCCGCCGTGCCGGTGAGGAGGGTGGCCGCATGCGGAGCGAAGGTGGCCATAACCTCGGCCGGTGCGAGCGGCTCGAAGGCCGCCGTTTCGACGTCGCGGTTGACCGCCATCCCGAGCCGCAACGGCGCAGCGGTCTGTCCGGCGGGCGGCTCGATGTCGAACTCGTAGAAGCCGACCGTGCGGGTGTCATCGAGCGCGCCCGTCACGCCGTCGTCGCCGGCCACCGTGTCGATGGCCCGACGGCCGCCGGAGGGCGACGTGGCCTGAACGACCGCCCTGCGCCACGCGTCCTGCAGCCGCACCGGCGCCGGATCGTAGGGATGGACGCTCTCGGCCGCCAGCGCGGGCGGCTCCGGGCGGACATACTGGACGGCCCGCAGCATCAGCGGGACGAACGCCGGGTGCACCGGGAGGTTGGACCAGTCGGGGGTCACGGCCAGGCCCGACACGATCACGCGGCCGCGACCGAGCCGCCCCTCCACGAGCATCGGCGTCTGGTCGTCGAGCCGCGCGAGCACGACGGGGCGGTTCACCTGCCGCTCGGGAGCCGTGACGTCGACGGCCGCATGGCGAAAGATCTGGAGCGTGTCGAAGACCGATCCGCGGCTGGTGGTAGTGCCGCCTGGGGCCGCTTCCTGAGCCGGGCGGAAGGCCGCCAAGATCGGATGCGAATAGTCGATCGACCCGAGCCCGTGGCTGACGGTTTCGTCGGTCGGGTCGCCGACCGGTTCGCCTAGGGAGATGATCATTCCTCCGCGTTGGTCGGCGCCGCTGGCAAAGTCCGCCAGCTTCTGGGGACTGCGGATGTGCGATCCCGCCAGCACCAACAGGCCCGCCCCCGCCTCGACGCGACTCCGGAGCCAGCGCTGCCGGCCACCGTCGATCCGCGTGTCGGCCAGCACGATCACGTCCGCCGCCTTCACCTGACGCTCGTCGAAGGCGTTGGCCCGCGTCACCACCACATCGAGGCTGCCGGCGATGTCGGAGCGACCGGGCGTGTCGTTCCCAAGCGTGTCGTTCGTGGTCCGCCGCGTCGCGGCCACCGCCTCGCGCGGGCTATCGAGCGCTGCGCGGAGGAATAGGCCCGGATCATAGATCGGCTCGACACCGGCAGGCGCGATGACCAGCACGCCGAGCCGCGGCTCGACGTTGAGCACGAAGAGCAGGGAGTCGTCCTCGGGGAAGGCGTCGGCGGGCAGCGAGACGCGGCCGCGGAGCACCCCCGGCCGTGGCGGATGAATCGCCACCGTGCTGGTGGTGACGCGGCCCGGCGTGACCACGATCGGCACCTGCGCCACGATCTCATCGTCGAGTTCGACCGTGGCCTTCGTCTCCGTGGCCGTGTCGAGCCCGGCCCCCTCGATCCGCAGCGTGAGTTCCACCGGCAGGCCGACGACCGGACGCTGGGCACGCGGCGGATCGCCGAGGATCGCGAGATTCGTGACGCGGCCACGACTGCCGACATCGACCACCACCAGCTGCACGCTGTTGGGGATCCGAGTTGTCGCCGGATCCTCTGCCAGCCGTCGCCACGCCCGCCGCTCGCAGTCGGAGATGATCCAGATGCTCCGCGGGCCACGCGGTGGCCCGGAGGCCGCCTCGGCGAGGCCGGCGGCCAGGTCGGCAGTGCCGGGATCGGGCTCGAGCATGTCGATCTCCGCGGTCAGCCGCTTGCCATCGCCCACAGCCGCGCGGGAGAGCACCTTCGGCTCCATACCGGCCCGAACCAGCGTCACGAAGTCTGTTGGCCGGAAGCGGCTCGCGGCCGACCGCACGGCCTCGCGGATTCGGTGAATCGCCGATGTGCCCTCCGAGACGAGTCCCGAGGTCATGCCGGCATCCACGACGAGCACGACGTCGCGGCTCCCGCCGCCGAAGAGCCCGCCGAACCGTTCGAGCACAGGCCGGGAGAAGGCCCAGACCAACGCGAGCACCACCGCCGTGCGGAGGAGCATCAGCAGCCACTCCACCAGCCTCACCCGCCGCCGCTGCTGCACGTAGCCCTCCATCAGGAAGCGGAAGGTCGGCAGGTCGACCTCCCGCAGGCGGTGCAGGTTGAGCAGGTGCAAAAGCACCGGCAGCACGGCCAGCGGGAGAAACCAGAGGAGCAGCGGATTGAGCATGGGAGCGTGCGGTGCCGGCGACAGGGTGGGTCAGCCCGTCATGCGGCTGCGCCTCGCGAGGTAGGATGCCAGAAGTTCCGCATAGGGCTGATCGGTCTGCGTGAGTTCGTAGCCGATCCGGCGTTCGAGGCACGCCCCGCGGATCGCTTCGAGAAACGCCCCGAACCGCTCGAGATACGCGGCCCGCACCTGCCGGGGATTGGTGACGATCCGTCCCTCACCCTCCATGTCGCGGAAGCGGGTGACCTTTTCAAAAGGAAACGTGCGTTCGACCGGATCGACCAGGTGGAAGACGAGGAGGTCGTGCCGCATGTGCGCCATCAGCGACAGCCCGGTGGCGATGCCAGCCGGATCATCGAGCAGATCGCTGATGAGCACGACGATGCCCCGCTTGGGGATGCGGCCGGCCAGTTCGCGAAGCGCCGTGCCCACCGACGTGTCGGCGCCCGGAGTCGCACGGCCCAGATCGGTGAGGATGTGCCGGAAGTGATTGGCGGCCGAACGCGGCGGGACGTATGACCTCACGTCCCGATCGAACGTCGCCAGCCCGGCGGCGTCGTTCTGCTTGAGGGCCAGATGGCAGATGGCCGCCGCGAGGAAGCGGCCGTAGTCGAGCTTGCTCGGCCCGTCGCCACCGGCGAAGGCCATCGAGCGGCTGGTGTCGAGGATCACCGTGATCCGCGTGTTGGTCTGCTCCTCGTAGAGCTTGACGTAATACTTGTCGGTCTTGGCGAGGAGCTTCCAGTCGAGCGAGCGCAGTTCATCGCTCGGCGTGTAGGGGCGGTGGTCGGCGTATTCCACGCTCGAGCCGAAATAGGGGCTGGGTGGAGGCCCGACAGCAGTCCTTCGACGGCCGTCCGCGCGACCAGTTCCATCCGGGCGACAAGCGCCATCCCCTGCGGGTCGAGCGGCAGGCCGCCGGCGGAGGCCATGGGTGGCGCAGGTGATGGGGCGGGTACCGCGGATGCGGCGACCGCCGGGGCTGCCGGACCGTTTGGGGATGAAGCCATGATGTACCTGCGTGCCGGGGCGCCTTAGTCGGCGCCAGACCGGAAAGAAACCAGACTGGAAAGAAAACTGTCTGCGCTCCCGCGGCTCAGCCGGTCTCCGGCAGGGCGTCGATGATCCTGTCGATGATCGAGTCGGGCCGGATTCCTTCGCTCTCGGCGGTGAAGCTGGTGACGAGGCGGTGGCGGAGCACGGGCTTC
>JAPLNQ010000131.1 GCA_026401075.1 Planctomycetia bacterium | reverse complement strand
TTAACTTGTGGAATCCGTACCGGGGACACGGACAAGTTGAAAACTTGCCGCCACAGGAACAGGAATGGCACGTCCCCGGTGGCGTCAGCCCAGCCCGTCGTCGGGCTCCATCTGCGTGCTGGTGGTGGCTGCGAAGTAGACCGTGACGGCCGCCATGCCGAGGCCAAAGAGAAGGATGAGCGCGAGGGCCATCCCCATCGCGCAGCCTGCCCGGCCGTCGTCGGAGGCGAGTGAGGCGAGCTTGTCCTTGCTTAAGGTCGCCGTCGGCGTGGAAGCCGTGTGAATTTCTTCCGCACTGCGTGCCTGGTCCTGGTTGACCGAGCTGTCGAGGGCAAGCAGGAAGCTCCGCGCGTGGCGGAAGAAAAGGATCGGGCAGAGCACTGCGGCGGTGAGGCAGACGGCGAGCGTCGTTTCGTTCGAGAGGCCCAGGCCCATCACCAAGAGCGCAGAGAGGGCCCCGGTGAGGATCACCGTGGCGCCGTAGTTCAGATAGATCGACCCAAGATAAAACCCCGGCTCCCGCTCGTAGGAGAAGCCGCAGTGCGGGCAGGCCTCGTGCATGCGAAACCAGCCGCGGAAGAGCGGACCGATCCCGCACCGCGGGCAGCGGAGCTGCACGGCGTGGGAAAAAACGCGAAACCGGGAGGGGAGTTCGGGCATGATTCGGGAATAGTGTCAGCATATACTGGAAAGTGTCGAAGTCCCTGCGTTCCTGGCCCCTGTTTCTTGGTGATGTGCCCGCATGTCCGCCCTGAGCCGAACACGTGAGCCCCGCACGCCCTTCGAGGAGAAATACCTCGCCGAGGCCCGGCGGATCTGCCTGGAGACGGTGCCCGATCCGCGGTACGAGATTTTCCTGTTCGGTTCCCGGGCCCGCGGGCATTGCGAGCATGGCAGCGACGTCGACATCGGGATCGCCGGGCCCGAGCCGCTCCCCGGCGGCATCTCAAGGCTGCTCTGGCTGCTCACCGAATCCGACGTGCCGTGGCGGTGCCAGGTGGTCGATTTCGCGCTGGTGACCGACGAGAAATTCCGGAAGCATGCCTACGAGGGTCGCGAGATATGGCGAGCGGCGAACTAGGCCGGGACAACATCCAGCGGGCAATGAAGGGTTTTGCGGAGGTGCTCGACCTTGAAATCAACGAGTATTCCGCTGCCATTCGGGATGCCATCGAAAACGGCCGTATCCAGAAGTTTGAGTATTGCGCCGAGCTGTTCTGGAAATACGTGCGGTCGTGTCTGCAGACGGAAGGGACGGAAGTGCCCAACAGTCCGCGGGGCGCGATGAAGGAGGCGTTGGCCCGAGGCTTCCTGGCAGAGGCCGAATACCCGGCAGGCATGCAGATCTACGAAGACCGCAATACCTGCAGCCATATCTATCGGCAGGAAGTCATTCCGCTGATCCTCGGCCGGCTGCCCGCGCATCTGGCCCTCATGCAGGCCGTGATCGCCCGCCTGCCGGCCGCCGAATAAATTGCCCAGATTTGCCAGATTTGGTGCCAGGCACCGTTTTCGTTTTCAGAGGGGCTTCAGGCGGATGTTGCGGTACTCGGCCCACATCGGCTTGCCGCCGTGGAGCTGCAGGGCCAATACGCCTTTGGCGAGCGCCCGATTGGCATCGTTGTCGGTGAAGTCGAGGATCAGCCGACCGTTCAAATAGTGGCGGATGTGATTCCCCTCGGCGCGGATCACGACGTCGTTCCAGTCATCAACCTTCATCAGGTCCTTGAAGGCCTCCTGATCGATCAGCGACGTCGCTGCCACCTTCTTGCCCCCTTCGGTCTCCCAGGTGGCCTGTTCACCCACCTGACAGATCCGCGCCCGTGAGCCACCCTCGTCGTAGATGAAGCCCGACACGTTCGGAAATGTTTCTTCGTTGCGGATCTCGTGCTGATAGCCACGGACCACCCATTTGTTTTTTGCCGAGTCGTCGGTGATGTGCTTCGAGCGGTATTGAATACCGGAGTTGTTGGTGGCGTTGCAGCGGAACGAGAGCCGCAGGTCGAAGTCGCCAACCTCGCCGCCCTTCCAGATCAGGAAGGTGTTGCCCGCCGCCACGTTCTCAGTCGTGGTCTCGCCATGGATCATGCCGTCCTTCACGCTCCACAGCCGCGGATCGCCATCCCAGCCGTCGAGATCCTTGCCGTCGAAGAGCGGCTGCATGCCGGCCGGCTCCGCCGGCACAGCGGTGGCCAGCGTCGCTGTGGCCTGCTCCGCCTGAACGTGAATCATGGCTGTTGACAACGCTGCGCTGACGATGGCTGCGACCACAGCTACCCTCACACCCGGAGACGATCGGCGGCATGGGTCGGCGGTCATGGAAGCCTCGAAAAAGGGGTGGTTTTCTGAACAGTCGTTCGAGAATACTGCTGGCAGAGGGTCAGGTGCAAGCAACGTGATCCCGACCGACGGTCCGGTCGCAGCCAACAAGGCTCCCGGTGGCCCCGGTCCCATCGCGCGGCGTGCCTTGCCGGCTCACCGTCTCCAGAGGACCTGCAACGAGAGGCCGAGACCGGGATCGTAGCGGACCACGTCGGTGCGGCCCGACGAGAAATTCGTGCCCTGGAAGAGCGTGCGGTCAAACAGATACGAGACCATCGCCTCCACCGCGAAACCGCGTCCGAGCACCCGTTCGAGCCCCACGGCGGCACGCTGGTCAAACACGTAGAACCGTTCGTCGTCCTGCAGCCGGTCGGCCAGGAAATAGATCTCGGTGTCGGTCCGGTAGAACGCCAGGAAGGAAAGTCCCTCGGCGAGCCGACGGCGGGCGACGGCGTTGACGTTGACCAATGGAAAATAGTTGACGGAGAAGGTCCAGTCGTCGGTGGGCCGCCACTCGATCGACGGTGGCAGGCCAATCTTGGCCTCGAAACGCTCATCGGGTCGCCAGACGTAGGCGATGCCCGGCAGCGGATAGGGAAGTTGCGACGTCGGCGAGTAAAAGAGGCTGAAGTTCCATTCGTCGCGTTCGTTTCGGGCTGGCCGTGTGTAGAAGCCGACTGCCATCAGCGTGAGATCGCGGCCTGCCGCATAGGGACGATCGCTCGCCGATCCGAAGAGAAACGTGCCGCCGATGCTGCCCCCGTCGTCGAGCGGCCGGCTGTGCATGAAGCCGGTCTCGACCAGCCAGAGTTGGTTGGGCACGGGCTGCCCGGAGTCTGGGAGCATCGCGTCAGTCGCGATTTCGAGCCGACCGAATTTAGCGATGCCGATCCAGAGCGGCTTGCCTTCGGCAGGAACTGCCAGGGGCGTGGCGACGCGGGCAAACTGCGCGTTCAATGAAAGCTCCGCTGGCTGACCGGCCACGGCCACCGCGGGTGCCCAGAAGCCGCCCATGGAGAAGGGGGCCGATCCACCGAACGGCCCGCCCGACTTCCGAGGCCGATTGCCGGGGCGGGAAGCGGCGGGATCGACGTCGGAGAGCGGTTCGCTCGCGAAGTCGTCCTGCTCGAGATTGAAGTCGATCGGTGGGAGGATCGCGATTCTGGCGTCGGCGTAGGGGCTCGTACGGCCGGCTGTGGCGGTGGAGTCTGTGGAGGCTATGGGATCAACCGCTGGAAGAGCGGGCTCCTCTGCGGCCACTGCCGGAGCGATGAGCAACAGGCCGGCGATGAGAAACCACTTCGCCACGAAACGCCACTCGGGAAAAAAACACGCCGCGGGTCGTCGGGAGTGGATACCGGTTTACGGCGGCAGACGAAACTCCAACTGGGAAAGCTGGGGGGCGAGGGGGAAGTGAAACGAGGGAAGGCAATGCCAGGGAGGGAGTGCGGTCAGTCTATCGCTTCGGCTTCCCTGCATCCTCGGGCACGACGATGTCGAGTGTGGCCTTGCCCTTGGGGATTTCCGTCTTGAACGTGTAGCGAGGGAACAGCGGCACGGGAAATTCCTTATCCGAAGGCTGCTCGGATCCCTCCACGTCCACGGTCACCGGGCCGCTCACCGATCCAAACTCAGGCCGCGAGGTGAAGACGCCCTTGATGATGCTCGACCGGCACTGCGGCCCCTTGTTGCCCTGCGAGGCGTCGGGCTCGATATACACGTTGCCCATCGGCACGGGGTTGCCCTTGAAGGTCACGCGGCCGGTCACCGGCGTCAGGCCGTTGGATTTTTGGCAGCCGGAGACGATTTTGCCAGGGTGAGGGCGACTGCTACGACGATGCAGGTCGGCACATGAGAGTTTGCCTGTCGCGTCGTGTTCATTGATCGTAGCTACCCGGATTTCCGTCGGCCCGCGACCCGAGCCGGCGGTAGAGATTGATGTCGATCGTCTGCGCGACGAACTGCACGCTGCCATCGGCAAAGGCGATATTGCAGCCGACCGGATGGTAGCTGCCGAAGGTCTTCGCCATCTCGCCACCGCATATTGTCGTGCCGCAGCCGGATGCCGGAGCGGCGAACGTGTCGACAAAGTCTGACGAGTTGATGCCGTTGACCGCAGCACCCGTCGTGGCGTGTGAACCGGTGAAGGTGTTCGCGCGAGAAGTTCCGGCCCATGATGGCCGGCTGACACGGTTCACGTAAAACGAACCGGATGTTGCCGTATCCCACGCTTGCTCCGACTCGAGCGTGAATTGATACCGGGTCTCGGCGAGCATGAACTGCTTCGAGGTGCCGTCCGTGATGTCTTTCGAGCTGATCGAACCGTTGACGACGATCGCGCCGTTGTTGAAGAAGCTTTGATTGCCGTAATAGCCCGTGCACCACTGGTAGCCGTTGCTCGGCTTCTTGCCGGCGGGTGGGGCGCTCGCCAGACCGCCTCCCGAGACGCCGAAGTAGTCGGTGTTGGGCGTCGTCGGCAGGCTGTTCTTGTGCGATGGGCACTGGTAGGCGTTGTTGGGCGTGTAGGCCTGTGTCTTGTTGTTGCCCGTGACCGCTGGATAGCCGACGTAGTCGCCACCGTAGGTGCCCGCCGTCTGGTTGAACTTGTTGTACCGGGCGGCATCCTCGCAGAACGGCAGGATCCGCACGGTCCAGGGCGCCGTCATGGCAGAGGCGCCGGTGGTGCCGGATTGGCCGAGGTAGACATCGGTGGGGTTCGCGAACCCCGCGTCGGTGAACGCCGGCGGATACACCCCGCGGGCGCTCTCGTAGTTGAGGCAGCCTTTGGAGAGCTGGCTGAGCTTGTTCAAGCAGGTCGCCTGCCTTGCAGACTCGCGGGCGGCCTGCACGGCGGGCAGAAGCAGCCCCACGAGCATGCCGATGATGGCGATCACGACCAGGAGTTCGACCAGTGTGAACGCGGTCCGGCGAAGGCTTGGAGCACGGGAATGTGCGAGAAGCAAAGTAACACCGTGCATGATGACCCCCCAATCCAGCTGAAAGCTTGCGAAAAGCGCGCAGACGACCGTCTGGGAAAACGGCATCTCACGGTTATATGTCCGACCGCCCCGGTATTTACCGATCCGGTTTCCCGGAAATTTCAAAACCCTTTTTTGCCGTCTAGAATGAGCGAATGGTCGTCCACCCGTCGGAACTCGCGTCTGACAGTCAGCCCGATCGGCAGGCCGAATTCGTCGCCCTGCTCACCGGCAGCCATGGTCGGCTGCTGGGGTATCTGATGTCGCTTTTGGGCCGCCGGCACGACGCCGAGGACGTGCTCCAGAAGGCGAGCGTGACGATGTGGCAGAAGTTCGACACGTTTACGCTCGGCACCGATTTCCTGGCTTGGGCATCCACGGTCTGCTTCTACGAGGCCAAAAACTTCCAGCGGCTTTCGGCCCGGTCCCCCCTCTGCTTCGACGACCGGCTGCTCGCCGTGCTGGCCACCGAGCGGCTGGCCGACCTTGGGATCCGGGAAGAACGCCTCGCTGCCCTCGATAGGTGCCTAGAAAAACTGCCCGAGAAAGACCGCCGGCTCCTGCAGGCGGCCTATATCGACGGGCAGGGGATCGCCAGCCTCGCCGAGCAACTCGGCCGCGCCCCACAGACGCTCTACAACCGGCTGAATATCCTCCGCCGATCGCTGGCCGACTGCGTGCAGCGACGGCTGGCGGACGGGGCTGTGGGATCGGGGTAGCGAGCAAAGATCCGACAAGATGCAATCTTGTCGCCACGGGGGACAGGTGGCCCCCGTGGCAGCAAGTTTTTAACTTGCTGTGAGCCAGGAGCGGTAAAACGCCGCCTTGGACGACATTCAAAGGTGGAACGACCGCGACGATCGCCCCCACCCTGAGCGACCCCATGCCCCAGCAGCCCTCTGGATCCGGATCCGATGGGTCCTTCGACCTGCCCCGCCTTCATGATCTCATCAGCCGCCATACCGACGGCCTGATCACGCCCGACGAACATCGCGAGTTGGCCGCGGCGCTGGAGGCCGATTCCGAGGCGCGGCGTCTGTGGTTTCTCCGAAACGACATCGATCTTGGGCTCGCTGCCAGTGCGGAGCAGAACCGCAGCGAGATCGTCGTGCCCGAGCCGAATGACTTCATGGCCAAGCGGCCGCGTGCTGCCTCGATTTCCGGGGTCACTATGGCGGTGGCCGGCATCGCCATCGGCATCTTCGGGGCCTCGGCTGTCTGGGCACTGGCGCTGCCAGGGCCGGGCGCAGCTGGCACGACGATCCCCGTGCTCGCAGAGAGTTTTGAGAAAGGCCAGTCGAAGACGGTGCCCGGCCTGCCTCGCGGGCTTGGCGATCCGGATGGCGATCTCTGGCGGGGCGACGAGGCGAGCGTCGTGATGGCGATGCAAAAGGTCGACCCTGCCGCGGGCAGCCGCATGCTGCGATTCGAACGCGCGACATATGCCGGAGAAAATTCGCCGAAGAGTGCGTGGAGCGACGTCTACCGGCTCGTCGACGCCCGTCCGTTCATCCTCATGGCGGAGGGGCAACCAGTGACGGCCCGGCTCGCGGCCGACTTCACGGTGGCGGCCGACGCCTGCGGTCCGGATGAAAAATATTCGGCGAGCGTTCATCTCTATGCCTTCGACAGAGACATCTCCGATGCCCCGAAGCCGTTGGCTCTTGAATGGGTCCGCGAGAACTGTGTGGCCTCCGGCATGAAGAAAGTGCCGCTCGAATGCGGGCAGCGGGGCTGGCAGCGAGTGACCGTCGATGCGTCGCTGCCTCCGGATGCGACGTTTCTGCTGCTGCATGTGTCGGCGGTAAGGGACTATCCCAAACCGACGAGCGAGCCTGCGGTCTTCGCGGGACATTTTGTGGACGACGTCAATCTGGAACTCTTCGTGGGGAGTCGGCGGTAATGATGCGACTGACTCAGCACGTCACAACGAACGCGGTCTCCGTGATGTCGCGGCGGGCCGTGCTCCGCGGTGTGGGCGCGGCCGTCGCCCTGCCGTGGCTTGAGTCGCTTGGCCCACATCTGGGCCGGGGTGTGGCGTCGGAGCCGGTCGCTACCGGTGACGGTGCTGCCGCGCCGCCGCGACGAATGGTCTGCGCGATGGTCAACACCGGCCTCATCCCAGAACACTTTTTCCCCAAGGATCCCGGCCGCGACTACCAGCCGAGCCCCTATCTCGAACCGTTCGGCGACCTGCGGAAAGACCTCACCGTCTTCAGTGGCGTGTCGCACCCCGACGTGTCGGGCGGCCACTGCGGCGAGCAGGTATTTTTGACGGGGGCCCGTGAGCCGCGGAGCGTGACCTTCCGCAACTCGATCTCGGTCGATCAGGTTGCCGCCGAGCAGCTGGGCAACACCACCCGGTTTCAGTCGCTGGTCTTGGCGGTGGGCGAGCGGCACGACGGCCTGCTCTCCGTGACGCGAGACGGCGTCTTCATCCCCACCGAGCAGCAGCCCTCGGAGGTCTATCGGAAACTCTTCCTGCCCGACACGGCTGATCAGTCGACCCGACGGCTGGCGGAGATCGAACGCGGCGCAAGCATCCTCGATTTCGTGCTCGACAAGGCCCGGCCGCTGGCCCAGTCGCTGCCGTCCACAGATCGGCAGCGGCTCGACCAGTATTTCACGAGCGTGCGTGAACTGGAGCAGCGGTTCGACCATGCAAAGGCCTGGCAGGCACGCCCCAAGCCGGTCGTGGGCGAGTCGCTGCCCAAGGACATTCCCGACCGGGCCCAGATGGTCGAGCGGATGGAGTTGATGTATGCGATGACGCGGCTTGCGCTGGAGACCGACAGCACCCGTTTCGTGTCGCTCTACCTCAACCCGCTTGAGATCACACCGAAGCTCCCCGGCGTGAGCAACCGCACGCATGCCCTCACGCACCATGGCAACGAGCCGGAGAAACTGGCCGAACTGCGGCGGATCGACGAGGCGGGGCTGGGAGCGGTCGCGGGATTCCTCCGCGGACTTGCCGGCGTGAACGAAGGGGACGTCAGGCTCCTCGACAACACGATGGTGCTCTTCGGTTCGAACATGAGCAACGGCAACGCACACCTGAATACGAACCTGCCGATCCTGCTGGCCGGTGGCGGATTCAGGCATGGCCAGCATCTGGCATTCGACCAGAAGAACAACCTGCCGCTGGCGAACGTGTTTGTGTCGATGCTGCAACGGCTGGGCCTCGAGACCGATGCGTTTTCGTCGAGCACGGGCACCGTCACAGGACTGGAGATGGTGTAGTGGTGCGTCTGCTGGCCGTCGTCGTGCTGGTGCTGCCCTCCATGCTGGCGGTGGTTGAGCCGGCAGCGGGGGCCACGGTGCCGGCGCCGTCGCGGGCGTTCTTCGACCAGCACTGCGTCTCCTGTCACGATGCCGACACGAAGGAAGGTGGCCTCGACCTCACGGCGCTCGCCTTCGACGCTGCTCCGGACGTGGCCGCAGGGAACGACGGCCCCCGTGGCGTGTTTCATGACTCGTTCCCCACCTGGGTTCGCGTGCACGACCGGATCGCCGCCGGCGAGATGCCGCCCGCGGGTGAAGACCGACCCGTCGAGGCCGACATCGAGGCCATCACGACCGCGCTTGACCGCTGGCTGATGGCGACGGAAGCAGAGCGGATTGCCAGCGCCGGCCGCGCCCTCTACCGCCGACTCACGGCGCAGGAATACGAATCGGCACTCCGCGATCTTCTCGCGCTGCCGGAGCTCACCGTCAGGCGGCAGCTTCCCGCGGATGATTTTCGCCACGGCTACGAAAAGCTGGGTGAATCGCTCGACCTCTCGCCCGTCCATCTCGCGAAATACATGGACGCGGCCGAGGCGGCCCTGCGGCAGGCGGTTGCCACGCGGGCCGCCCCACCGCCGGTCTATCGCAAGCGGGTCTATCCCACGCAGATCACCGAGACGTGGAACTGGCTCTCCCGTGGCGACGCGGTGCTGCTGAAGGACAAACAGCACGATCCGTATCTGCCGCTACCCGATCCCGAGCGCAACGCCTTCGAAGGTCCGGAACGGGAAGCCCGGGGCAAGATCGTCGATGCGCTCAAGCTGCGGGACTACGAGGGCACGGTGGGCGTGTTCTCCGGACCGGTCGACAGCGACTGGCGTTTCCCGCTGCATTTCGCGCCGGTGCATGCCGGCAGGTATCGCGTGCGGCTCTCTACGTGGAGTTTCCTGTGGAACCAGGGCCGCGTCGAGCCGGCGCCCCGCACGGAAAGCTTCATGCTCTCGCTCTGGCTGCCGGAGCCGGGCCCGCGGTTTCCGCAGAGTCCCTCGCGGCCGCTCGGTATGTTCGACGCCCCGTCGATCGAGTCGCGGGTGCATGACATCACCCGCTGGATGGAGGCCGACGAGGAGCTGCTCTTCGAGGTGGGCACACTCACGGGATTCGGCAAGGGAATTGGCCGCTGGGTCTCGCAGGAGAAGGGGAGCACGTCGGCCTACGTAGGCCCCGGCATCGCCATCGACTGGCTGGAGGTGGAGGGCCCGCTGCATGAATCGTGGCCGCCCCAGAGCCATCGCCGACTGTTTGACGAGATGCCGATCGTGCCCTTCGACGCCAAGACAGGCGGCCGGCCGCCGCACCGCGAGCCGGTGAAGCAGATCGTCGGCCATGCCTTTCCATCGAATCGGGAACTCACGAAGGAAGACACGGCGTCGCCGCTGGTGTCGGTCGCCACGAGTGATCCCGAGACCGACGCGGCCCGCCTGCTCGCCAGCTTCATGCCGAAGGCCTTCCGACGCGACGTGACTGACGACGAGGTGCGGCAGTATGCCCAGCTCGCCGCCGCGAGGGTGGCCGCCGGCGACTGTTTCGAAGACGCGATGATCCACGCCTACAAGGCGGTGCTCTGCTCGCACGATTTTCTCTTTGTGAACGCGCCACGGCAGGCTGGCGGCAGCGACAATGGTGATTTCAAGTCGCACCGCCGGCTCACACCCGAGGGCCTCGCCACGAGGCTGTCTCTGTGGCTCTGGGACTCGCTGCCCGACGACCAGCTTCTGGCGGCCGCGCGGAGCGGAGCCCTCGACGAGCCGGCGAAGCTCGCCGCCGAGATCGACCGGATGATCGCCGATCCGAGGTTCGACCGCTTCGTGTCGCGGTTTCTCGAGCAGTGGCTCGACCTCCGCAAGCTCGACGATACGCAGCCCGACCGACGCATGTATCCGGAATACCGGCACATTCTCCGTGCGAGCATGGCGGAGGAGTCGCGGGCTTTCTTCAAGGATCTGGTGGCCCGCGATCTTCCCATGACGAACGTCGTCGCCTGTGATTATGCCATGCTCAACCGGACGCTCGCGGACCATTACGGAATCCCGGGCGTGGAGGGCTGCGAACTGCGGCGGGTGTCGCTGCCGCCGCATTCGCTCCGCGGCGGGTTCATCGCGCAGGCGAGCGTGCTCAAGGTGACGGCCAACGGCACGAACACGTCGCCTGTGCCCCGCGGTGTGTTCTTCATGGAGCGGATGCTCGGGGCTACGATCCCACCGCCACCGGGGAGTGTGAAGGCGATCGATCCCGATACGCGGGGCGCGACGACGATCCGCGAGCAGTTGGCGAAGCACTCGAGCGACGCCTCGTGTGCCGCCTGCCACCGGATGATGGATCCGCCCGGGTTCGCGCTCGAGAGCTTCGACGTGATCGGCGGCCGGCGGGACCGCTATCGCACGTTCGGCGGCGGTGATCCGGCCGGCGTCGAATTCGCCGCGGGCTGGAAGCCTGGGTATCGGCTGGGCAAGCCGGTCGATCCCAGTGGTCAGTTGGCCGACGGCCGAGCGTTTGCCGACATCGATGGGCTCCGCGGGCTTCTGCTTGCCGATCCCGACGCACTCGCCCGGTCGTTTGTGAAGCAGATACTCATGTATGCGACGGGCACCGACATCCATTATTCCGACCGCCGCGCGATTGAGCGGATCGTGGCCGCGTCGCGGGAACATGGGCACGGGCTTCGCGGACTGTTCTACGAGATCGCCGCCAGCCGGCTCTTTCGCGGCAAGTAACGCGGCATGGCTGACGGCTGTCGACACGATTGCATCTTGTTCCCCGTGGCGACAAGATTGCATCTTGTCGAATCAGCAAGTTGAAAACTTGCTGCCACGATGAGCGCTGACGTACGATCGAAGGGTCAATTGGCTCGTATGTGTGCCCCACGTTCTTTGCAAGGAAACGCCACCATGACAGCGATGGTTGTTCGTCCTCTCTTCTGTGCGTTCGTGGTATTCACGTCGCTCGTGGCGTGTGCCGAAAGTCTGGTGGCAGCCGCCGGCGAGGCGACGCCCGACGCGCTCAAACTGCCCGACGACCTCACGGCCACGCTCTTCGCGGCCGAGCCATTGCTCTCGAGCCCGTCCGACATCGATGTCGATTCGCGGGGCCGCGTCTGGGTGTGCGAGGTGCTCAATTACCGCGGCAAGAAAGAGACGCGAAAAGAGGGCGACCGGATCCTCGTCCTCGAAGATACCGACTCCGACGGCAAGGCCGACAAGCAGACGGTGTTTTATCAGGGTCGCGATGTGGATAGTGCGCTTGGCATCTGCGTGATCGGCGAGGGGGCCGGCCGCAAGGTGATCGTCTCCTGCGCCCCCGATGTTTTTATTTTTCACGACGACGATGGCGACCTGAAGGCCGACCGCAAGGAATCGCTCTTCACGAAGACGGGTACGCCGCAGCACGATCATTCCGTGCACGCCTTCACAGTCGGCCCTGACGGCCGCTGGTATTTTAACTTCGGCAACACGGGCAAGGCGGTGCACGACAAAGACGGCAATCCCGTGAAGGACCGGTTCGGCAACGTCGTGAACGACACTGGAAAACCGTTCCGCGAAGGGATGGTGTTTCGCTGCAAGCCCGACGGCACTGACTTCGAGGTGCTCGGCCACAACTTCCGCAACAACTACGAAGTCGCCGTCGACTCGTTCGGCACGCTCTGGCAGAGCGATAACGACGATGATGGCAACAAGGGCGTGCGTATCAACTGGGTGTTGGAATACGGCAACTATGGCTACAAGGATGAGCTGACCGGCGCCGGCTGGCGAACACCGCGGACAAACCTCGAGTCCGACGTCCCGCTGCAGCACTGGCACCAAAACGACCCGGGCGTCGTGCCCAACCTGCTGATGACCGGTGGCGGCTCGCCCTGCGGGATCTGCGTCTACGAAGGAAGCCTCCTGCCGGAACGATTTCGCGGGTCGCTCGTGCACTGCGATCCGGGGCCGAATGTGGTGCGGGCGTATCATGTGAAGCCCGCAGCGGCTGGCTACACCGCGACGGCGGAGACGGTCATCGACGGCTCGGCCGACCGGTGGTTTCGGCCCAGTGACGTCTGCGTGGCCCCCGACGGCTCGCTGATCGTGGCCGACTGGTACGATCCAGGGGTGGGCGGTCACGGCATGGGCGATACCGAGAAGGGGCGTCTCTATAGGATTGCGCCCAAGGGCTCGAAGTGGAACGTGCCGACCGCCGACTTTGGCACCGTCACGGGCTCTGTGGCGGCTCTGGCGAGCCCGAACCTCTGCACCCGCGCGATGGCGCTTGAGCACCTGGCGAAGCAGCCACAGGATGCTGCCGCGGCGCTTGCCAAAGCGTTTGAATCGGCCACCGATCTGAAGCTCAGGGCCCGGCTCGCCTGGGCAGCGGGCATGCTGCCGGGCCAGGCCGAGGCCTGGATCGCACGGTTGGCTGCCGACAAGGACGATCGTTTCCGGATCGTCGGTCTGCGGATGTGCCGGCTCGCGAAGGGCGACGTGCTCGGCCTCGTCGAGAAGCTCATAACCGATCCTTCCGTCGCGACTCGCCGTGAGTGTGCGATCGCACTCAAGGGCCTTGCTGGCGAGCGGGCCGATCGGGCGTGGGCTTCGCTTGCCGCGCAGCATAAGGCCGGCGACCGCTGGGAACTCGAAGCCCTCGGCATCGGCGCTGACGGTCTGTGGGACGGCCGGCTCGAAGCCTGGCTGGCGAAGACCTCGGGGCCGAAGGACGCGGTCGGACGGGAGATCGTCTGGCGGAGCCGCGGCGCGAATTCGGCGGCAATGCAGTGCCTGCTGGTTGAGCATCCTGAGGTCACGACGTCCGAGTCGCTGGCGCTCATCCGGTCGCTCGACTTTCAGGATCAGGCCCGCGTGAACGAAGCCGTTCGCGAACTGCTTACGGCGACGACCAGACTGTCCGCGGTGCCTGATGAAAAGATGCGGATCATCCTGCCGGAACTCGCGATGCGTCTCGGGTCGGCCGACGCCGCCGATCCGGCTCTCGGCAAGCGGATCGCGGAGGCGCTCGGCTACGTGGCGGGCACGCAGCAGTTTGTTGACATCGTGCAGCGGTTCGCTCTCAAGGACCGGCAGAGCGAGCTTGTGACGCTGGCCGGCGCCGAAGGCACCAGCGAACAGTTGGCGGCGGCCGCAGCCGGCGCGGCGATTGATGGTGGCGGGGAGGATCGCGTGAAGGCCGCGCTGGGCGGCGCGGATCCTGCCGCAGCCAGCCGTCTGCTGAGCGCGCTCGGCATCCGCGGCTCGGGCAGGTCGACCGCACTGCTCAAGGGCATCGTCGCAGATGCCAAGGCGTCGCCGGAACTGAAGTCTGCCGCTGTTCGCGGCCTGGCCCGGTCGCAGCAGGGCGCGAAGGACCTTGTCGCCATGGCGACGGCCGGCGAGCTCTCGGGCGTTCTGCCGCAGGTGGCTGCTGTGGCGATCGCGTCGTGCCCTTGGGGCGACATTCGGCAGTTGGCTGCCGATGTGCTGCCGATGCCGAAGGCCAAGGGGGGCGAGAAGCTGCCGCCGGTGGCGGAGCTCGTCAAGCGCAATGGTAATCCGGCCAACGGCAAGACCGTGTTTGCCGGGGCGGGCACGTGTGCGAAGTGCCACATCGTGAATGGCGAGGGGAAGTCGGTCGGGCCCAATCTCTCCGGTGTCGGTGCGAAGCTGTCTCGTGAGGCGCTCTATGAGTCGGTGCTGGTCCCGTCGGCCGCGATCAGCCACAGCTACGAGACCTATACGGCGATCATGGAAGACGGTCGCAGCGTGACGGGACTACTTATCTCGCAGTCGCCTGACCAGGTCGTGATCCGTGGTGCCGATTCGATCGACGCGATGCTGCCGGCCGGCCAGGTCGAGGAACTCGTGAAGCAGCCGGTGTCGCTGATGCCAGCCGATCTGGCCACGACGCTCTCGGCCGACGAGTTGGTCGACGTCGTGGCATGGATGGAAACGCTCCGCGTCACGCAGTGATTTTTTGGAGAACGGGCTAGCCGTTGCGGAAGGTCGCCTCGACGCGGGCGCGTTCGCGGTCGATCTGTTCGCCGGTCGCTCCGAGTCGTTCGAGAATCCGCACGGTGAAGGCCAGAGCCACCTCGCCTTCGGCGGAAAAGACGTCCTCCGCCCCGGCGCGGTGCAGCTTTGGCAGCTCGCGGACGTATTGCGAACGAGCCAGGATGGTGACCTCGGGATTGAGCTCCTTGGCTCGCCGCACGATCTCCTCGTCCACGTGGCTGGCACCACTTGTGAGGATCATGTTGTCCGCCCGCTTGATGCCGGCCTCCATGAGCACGTCCGGCCGCATCGCATCGCCGTAGATCGCCCGCACGTCGAAGGCTTTCAGCCGGCGAACGGTGTCGAGGTTGAGCTCGATCACGGTCGGCTCGATCTCGTTGTCGAGCAGGAGCTGCGTCACGGTCTGGCCCACGGGGCCGTAGCCCACCACGATCGCCCGATGGCTTGGTGCCGATGCCTCCAGCGAGTCGGCATCGTCGCTGCCGATACCCGCCCGCCCACGCCGGACGAGCCAGCGCTCGAACGGTTCGATCAGCCGGTAGAGGAGGGGGTTGAGGGTGATCGACACGATTGCCGAGGCGACGAGCGTGTTGATCGCCGTTTCCGGCAGCACGCCGAGCTGCCTGCCGAGGGCCGCCAGAATGAAGGAAAACTCGCCGATCTGGGCCAACGACACGGCGACACTCGTCGCGTCCTGTCGCGGATGGCCAAGGAGCATGACAGCTGCCCAGATCGTGAGCGGCTTGGCGATCAACACGATCGCCAGGGCGGCGGCCAGCAGCCAAGGCGAGGTGAAGATGGTTGTGGGGTTGAACAGCATGCCGACCGACACGAAAAACAGCACGGCGAACGCATCCCGCATCGGCAGAGCCTCGGAGGCCGCCCGCAGTCCGAACTCGCTGCGTCCCACGATCGTGCCGGCGAGGAAGGCGCCCAGGGCCATGGAGACGCCGAAGAGCTTGGCGGAGCCGACGGCGATTCCCAGTGCGATCACCAGCACCGCGAGCGTGAAGAGCTCTCGCGAGCGGGTCGCTGCAACGTGCTCCAGGAGCCAGGGGATGAAGCGTGCACCCGCCAGAGTAATGACGGCGACGAGTGTGGCGATCTTGAAAGCTGCGATGCCCATTGCCATGGCCGCGCCTTGGAGGCCCGACTGCTGTCCACCGAGCACTGCTGGCAGCACGACGAGCGCCGCGACTGTGAGCAGGTCTTCCACGACCACCCAGCCCACGGCGATGTGCCCGGCCCGCGTGTGCAGGTCGCGATTGTCGGAAAGCACGCGAATCAGCACCACCGTGCTCGCCACAGAGATGGCGCCGCCGAAAACGATTCCCGTGGACCATTCGTAGCCGTGCAGCCGTGCCGCTGCCATGCCGAGCAGCGTCGCCACTCCGGCAGCCAGCATCGCCCCTGGGATGGCCACGCCGCGCACGGCGAGCAGTTCACGGATGTGGAAGTTCAGTCCGACTCCAAACATGAGGAGGATGACGCCGATTTCCGCCAGTTCTTGGGCGATGGCGATGTCGGCCTCGAAGCCGGGCGTGTGCGGGCCGACGGCGATCCCGGCGAGCAGGTAGCCGACGATGGGCGACAGCCGTAGCTGCTGTGTGATGTACCCGAGCACAAGCGCCGCGGTCAGGCCGCCGGTGAGCGTGAAGATGAGGTCGACTTCATGCACGGATGGGTCTCGTGGGCATCGCTGAAGCGACGATGCGGAATGGGGTCGGCTGTGGCATCGTTCCGCGGAAGCGGCTGCCGGCTATCAAGCGGATTATGCGGGGAGGCTGTCGTGCTGAACAGGTCGCGGCCGTCTCCCGCGAGTCCTCGAGCGGCAGCGCCTCGTCGGCTGGTCCACCGACAACATGGACTCATTGTCGGACGCGCGAGTCATGGCCGCAGCAGAAATACAGACTCTTTGTTCTCGGTGACGAAACGCTCGATTTCGTCGGCTTTTTCACCGAGAAGATTGGCAATCTGCCGAGTCGACGCGTTCCCAACGCAGATTTGAACGACCTGCGGCGGATGACCGCGCACCAAGGCTCGAGCGAGAAAATCATTATCCTTGGTGAAAATAACGAAGCCTTCCTTCTTGGCGATCGCCCAGATGCGTTCGTCGTCGTCGCCGATGAGGCCAAGATCGCGGACGTGCAGGCTGCCCGGAAACAGAGGCACGAGGACTTCAATCAGCCGAAACGACAGATTTTGGTCGAGCAGCGCTTTCACGCCACCGAACCCAGCAGGCGGCGCTCACGTTCGGCGGCAAACGCCAAGCAGGCGCGAATATCCTCGCTTATCAGTTCGGGAAAATCAGCCAAAATTTCCGTCTCGGTCATGCCGGAGGCGAGGTATTCGAGCACGTCCGACACCGTGATTCGAAGTCCGCGGATGCAGGGCTTTCCGCTGCGTTTGCCGGGCTCGACGGTGATTCGACTGATAAGTTCAGAGGTCATGAGAGGATGTTACGCTGTTTTCTCGTCAGCGTAAAACCAGCGGAGGTGATTGGGACCGCGGCATCGCTCAATTCCGGGGAAAGTGCGGGCATATTCGATGAGTGCACAAAATTCCCGTCGGCTACCTGGGATACCGCGATCGACCCTTTAGCACCTCCCTCCAGCACCAATGAACGTGGTTCCTGAAGGCCGTCGCAGCACCGTGCGGCCCATTCAGGAAAGCAAGTACAATCGTCGTCACTCGGGCCCGTAGCTCAGCGGTTAGAGCAGGGGACTCATAATCCCTTGGTCGTGTGTTCGAATCACACCGGGCCTAGTTGTTTTTGATGATTTTCGGTGTGGACAAAGTGCCAAACCCAAACTCAAACCCAAACTCGGGTGGGTTTGGCATGGCACTGAGACGGGATCCGCAACGGATCTGAAGGGAATCCGATCCCAGGAAGAGCCGACCCCATGGACGACCGCACCAACTTCTTCGTCGGCTGGGGAACGCTTTCGCTCATCAATGCGGGGCCTGCCCAGAGCAAAGGCAGAAGCGGGCTGATCTGGTGCCTGCTATCGCTCGTGCTCGGGCCGTTGGCGACCTTTCTGATCGTCGTGCTGGACAAGGTCAGAGTGGATAAGGAGTGAGGTCAGGCGACCCCTAAGTCCTCGCCCTCGTCACCACCCTCACCCAACCTCTTTTGAAACCTCCGCCTCTGGATGGGCGTCAACTTTTTCATCAAGTCTTCCATCTCCCGCTCAACCTTGATCTCAACGGGTTCGCACCCAAGTCGCATGGCCAAGTCGGAATGATCTTGAAGAGCGAGTGTCATATTCTCGTACATTCCCTCCGCAGCGAGTTTTTCTTTCGGGCCTAGCAGGCCGTGGATAAAGTCGTCTTCACATCCCCTGATCTGGCGCTAAACTTCGGCCATCGGCCCCGAGCCGATGAGTATTGGCAGCCAAGGAGGGAAGCATGGCACTTGGAAAGCGACGCCGGGAGCGGCAGTTGGAGG
>JAPLNQ010000296.1:9576-22784 GCA_026401075.1 Planctomycetia bacterium | reverse complement strand
GAGGGCAAAACCCTAACTTAAAAACTGGCGTCATTCATGGGGGCAGGTCACCCCTTCGAGGACATGAAGCACCTGATCGTTGGAGCCAGTCCCAAATCACGGATTCGGTTCGTTGACTCGGGTGTGGTAGCCCGTGTTCTGGCAGCCTGTCCGAATGCCCACTGGCGAGCAGTGTTCGCTCTTGCCCGTTACGGCGGGCTGAGAGTGCCATCCGAACTCTGCCTGCTTCGCTGGCAGAACATTGATTGGGAAAACGGACGGTTGCTGGTGAACTGCCAGAAAACGAAGGGCCATGAAGGCAAGGAACTTCGCATCACGCCGCTTTTTCCAGAGCTTCGGCGGGAACTAGAGGCATGGCGAGCGGTGGCTCCAGCGGGTCGGGAATTCGTTCTGAAGCCCGCAGTCAGCCCCAAGACGAATCTCCGTACCGGCCTGATCAAGATTTTGAAGAAGGCCGGAATCAAACCATGGCCCAAGCTCTACCAGAACCTCCGGTCAAGCCGAGTAACCGAATTGCGAAACCAAGGGTTTCGGGAAAACGTTGTGGCTCAGTGGTTGGGGCATTCCGTGAAGGTTGCAGATGAGCACTACGACCAGATCACAGACGATCAGTTTCGTCGTGCTATCGCTCCCCGACAGGAACCGCCTGCCCACGGTGCGGCGTAGCTCGCCGTCTACTCGAACGCCTTCTTGATCGCGTCGTCGTCCATGCCGGTGATGGCGATCACCTTGGATGGCGATGAGTGACCGCTGACGACCTCGATGTCGTCGGTGCTGATGCCGAGCTTCAGGGACAAAAGATCTACGACCGCTTCGTTGGCTCGCCCTTTCTCTGGCGGTGCCATCACCTTGATCTTCAAGGCATCGCCAAGCCAGCCCACGATCTGGTCTCGTGACGACCCTGGCACGACCTTCACGTTGAGCCGACCCATCGTGCCAGTTGCCCGTAGAGGTTCGAATCCTTTTGCCCTGTCGTCGCCGTAAGGGTTCGCTTTTGGGGGGTGACGTAAAAAGCGACGTAAAAAGCGACGTAAGGATTCGTGGCAGGAGGTGGCAGGGCGTGGCAGATCGAGAAGCGACTCAACCCCACAACCTCCAGAAACGCCGAGAGGCAGAAGGTTTTGCCACCTCCTGCCTCTGACTGCCACTCCTTGCCGAAGTGGCTTAGCTCCCCGAGTAGGATTCGAACCTACAACCTAGCGGTTAACAGCCGCTCGCTCTACCGTTGAGCTATCGGGGAATGAGCCATCCAAAATACCCTAACTCGGCAGGGAAATCGATGGGGTCGTGAAGCAGCGGCCACGTGGAAAAAACGCTGCCCGCCCCCCGCAGTCCCGCCGTCAGCCCTCCGCCGGCGAGCGCTGCTTTTCCATCAAGACCCGATTACCGCGGGGGCTGTACTCGATGCGTGTCATGAACGTGCGCATCAGCATCACACCGCGGCCATTGGGCGCCTCGAGGCGATCCTCCAGCCTGCAGTCGGGCACCGACGCCGGATCGAAACCGCTGCCCTCGTCGGTGACTTCGATCCGTGCCAAGGTCGGCGAGACGACGCAGGCAACCTGTACGACCTTGCTGGGATCGAGTTTGTTGCCATGCACGATCGCATTCACAATCGCCTCTTCGGCGGCGAGGTGGATCGCGAAGATATCCGACGGTGACCAGCCGTGAATGCCGAGTTGCTCGAGCAGTTGCTCCATGATCAGCCGGCTGGCACCACGCTCGCTGGGAAGCTCAATCGAGCGACGCCATTCCGCTGCATCCGCGGACTCAGACGGCTGCGCGGACGGGTCCGCCGGATTTTTCTGGTGTGGCATCGCGTGTCTCCCGACCCTCGCCGCCCCGTCAGGCCTCGCCGCTCATGCGAAAGCCGAGAGTGCTTCGGCCTCGTCCTTGCGGATGTCAAAAATCTTGTTGAGTTTCGTGATCTGGAACACTTCGAGAATCTCGGGGCGGATGTTGCTCATCTTCATCCGGCCCTTGTTTGACTTCACCTTGCGATCGAGCGTGATCAGCTTGCCGAGTGCGGCACTCGAGAGGAACTCGACTCCGACAAAATTGAGCAGCAGGCTCTTGCGGTTGTCCTGCTCCACGAGCCCAAACAACTCCGCGCCGAGTTCCAGAATGCCAGCTTCGTCGAGGATTTTTTTATCCAGAAACCGCACGATCGTGACGTCACCGAGTTTGGAGACGTCAATCCGCCGATGCGTTGCCATGAAATCGAAACTCAGAAATGAAAACTCGCGTTAAACACCATCGCTCGGTCACCCCGGTGGAACGGGTGGGGTGGCCGGGAAGCCTGTGCAGAGGCTTCTGAGCGTATCCGGTCGGCCCGCCGTTTACCATGAGATCGCGATGAATCACGGGCCTTGCTGCCAAACTGGCAGTGACCGATGGGTGCGGCCGGGTGGTCGGTTCGCCCCGCATCATCCCAATTTCCAACGTGCACGCAGCCATTGTGCGAAAATCCCGGTCGTTCGGCGCGCCAGTTGCTTCTTCCCGTGTGGCCTGTCTGATGACGTCCTGATCGGCAGGCGGACGGAATCCCCTCCGTCTCGGCGACCATTGTATCGGGTGCACAGACCGATCGTCCCGAGTCCAATGGTTGGACCGTTTTTCACTACCCCCATCCCGACCCCACTTCGCTGCAGAAAGGTTTCGATCATGTCAGCCACCGCGAGCAAGCCCGCCAAGAAGAAGTCGAGTCTGATCCCGTTGGGCGACCGTGTCGTCGTGGAACGCGAGGAGAGTGAACAGAAGACTGCCGGTGGCATCCTGCTGCCTGATTCCGCGAAAGATAAGCCGGCCCGAGGCACCGTGGTCAGCGTTGGCGAAGGCAAGTTCGACTCCAAGGGCAACCGCCATCCCCTGCAGGTGAAGCCGGGCGACCGGGTCGTGTTCACCAGCTACGCCGGCGAGGCTTTCAAGGTGGGCGATGACGAACTGTTGCTCATGCGAGAGGACGACATCCTCGCGGTGCTCGGCTGATCCGACGCCGGGCTCATCCAACCGCCGTCCAGCCCCGTTCATGGCTCCACGCTCGTGCACGATCTTTCCGACAGTCCAACCCACAGTCCACACAGTCTTTTCACACAGCACCCTTTCCGAGGAGATTTGACTTATGTCCAAGATGATGGCATTCGATCAGGAAGCGCGTGAGGCAATGCGTCGCGGTGTCGCCAAGCTGGCCCGTGCCGTGAAGGTGACGCTTGGCCCCAAGGGCCGCAACGTCATCTTGCAGAAGAGCTTCGGTTCGCCCACGGTCACCAAGGACGGCGTGACCGTCGCCAAGGAAATCGACCTGGAGGATGTCTACGAAAACATGGGCGCCCGCATGGTGCGGGAAGTGGCCAGCAAGACCAGCGACGTGGCCGGTGACGGCACGACGACCGCGACGGTGCTGGCCGAGGCTGTCTTCAACGAAGGCCTGCGGGCTGTCGTGGCGGGCGTGAATCCGATCCAGATGAAGGCCGGCATCGAGAAGGCGGTCGCCGAGATCGCCGCCAAGCTCAAAGAGATGTCGATCCCGGTGAAGGGCAAGAAAGAGATGGCGCAGGTGGCGTCGATCGCCGCCAATAACGACATGGAAATTGGTCAACTCCTTGCCGAGGCCATGGACAAGGTCGGCAAGGACGGCGTGATCACCGTCGACGAGGGCAAGAGCCTCAAGACCGAGGTGGAATGGGTCGAGGGCATGCAGTTCGACCGCGGCTACCTCTCCCCCTACTTTGTCACCAGCCCGCAGCAGATGCAGTGCGTGCTCGAAGACTGTTACATCCTTGTGTTCGAGAAAAAGATCTCGAGCGTGAAGGACATCGTCCCGCTGCTCGAGGCCGTGGTGAACGCGGGCAAGCCGCTCTTGATCGTCTCGGAGGAGGTGGACGGCGAGGCGCTGGCTACGCTCGTCATCAACCGGCTGCGAGGCACCTTCCAGGTCTGCGCCGTGAAGGCCCCGGGGTACGGCGACCGCCGGAAGGCGATGATGGAAGACATTGCGATCATCACCGGTGCTACGCCCGTGTTCGAGAACCTGGGCATGAAACTCGAGAATCTCGGCCTGACGGAGCTGGGTCGGGCCAAGAAGGTGATCGTCGACAAGGACAACACCACGATCATCGAGGGTGCCGGCAAGACCGTGGCGATCAAGTCGCGGATCGAGCAGATCAGGCACGAGATCGCAGCCGCCACCAGCGACTACGACCGCGAGAAACTTGAGGAGCGGCTGGCGAAACTCGCCGGCGGCGTGGCGAAGATCAATGTCGGTGCCGCGACCGAGAGCGAGATGAAGGAGAAGAAGGCCCGGGTCGAGGACGCGCTCCATGCGACGCGGGCGGCTGTCGAGGAGGGCATCCTGCCGGGCGGCGGCGTGGCGCTCCTGAGGGCCAGTTCGCAGGTGAAGCCGAAGGGCTTGTCGGACGACGAGACGGTCGGCTTCAACATCGTGGTGCGTGCCTGCCGGGCTCCGGTGACGATGATCTCGTCGAATGCCGGCCAGGACGGTTCGATCGTGTGCGAGAAGGTCCTCGGCGGCAGCGGGAACTTCGGCTACAACGCCGCCACCAACGAGTATGAAGACCTCGTGAAGGCGGGTGTCATCGACCCGGCGAAGGTCACGCGGACGGCCCTGCAAAACGCCACCAGCGTGTCGATCCTGCTCCTCACCAGCGATGCCCTGATCGCCGAGAAGCCGAAGGACTCCAAGCCGAAGGCCGGCGGCGGCGGCGGCCACGGCGGTGACTACGACATGTATTGAGCCATTGGGCATCGCCGACGGCATGTCTGGCGCACTGCACATTCGAGATCGGGGCGTCCGCTTGGACGCCCCGATTTTTTTGGACGCCCCGATTTTCTTATCGTGAGCGGGAAGCGGCGGGGGCGAGCAGTCAGTGTTTGGGCTTTGTGAGGCTGTCGAGCGGCACGAACCCGTCGCCGCCGCCGGGGACGGCCGGTGGCTGGCAGGGCGGGGCGAAGAACCGCTTCGTCAGCGACCACGCCAGCCAAAGGGCGGCTGCGGTCGCGACAGCGATGGCGATGAGGTCCTGCATGGAACGGTTTTATTCTCGTCGCTTGAGGAGCCGGGGGTCGGGGGAAGCCGAAGCGAGTCAGCGTATCCTCGCTTCGAGTCGGAGGCTTTCACCGCCCCCGGCGGTTTGGGCCACTCGACTTATTGCAGCTGCGATCTAATTACCCAGCCAAGTGCCGATCTGGTAGGTGGCGAAGGCGCCGAGCCATGCCAAGACGGTCATGTAGGTGAACGTGACGAAGGGCCAGAGCCAGCTGTTGGTTTCCCGGCCGATCACGACCAGCGTGCTGGCACACTGTGCACACAGCACGAAGAACACCATGATCGACAGGGCCACCGGCAGCGTGAAGACCTTGCGGTTCGTGCCATCCCACGTGGCGGCACGGAGGCGACGCACCAGGGCCGTGCCCCCCTCCTCCTCACCAGGGTCGATGTCGCCGAGGGTGTAGATCACCGCCAACGTGCCGAGCACCACCTCACGGGCCGGAAAGCTCGCGAGCGCGGCGCATCCCAGTCGCCAGTCCCAGCCCAGCGGTTTGACGAGCGGCTCGACGATCCGTCCCATCCTCCCCAGCGCGCTGTGGCGCTGGGCGGCGCCGCGGCGGGCGGCTGCGAGCCCGTCGTCGGTGTCGAGTGTGGCGAGTTCTTGAGCCACATCCGTCTGGTCGGGGTCGCCCGCCGGCAGGCCGGCCAGCCGAGTGGTGAGCACCGCGCGGTGCGCGGCCACGTCGGCGTCGATGATGCGCTCGTTGCGGGGATAGCTCGAGAGCGCCCAGACTACGATGCTGACTGTCACGATCAGCGTGCCGGCATTCTGGAGGAACGACCAGACCGCTTCGCGAACACGCTCCAGGACGACCGGCCACCGCGGCCAGCGCCAGCCGGGCAGTTCCATCACGAACGGCTGCGGGGGGCCGCGAAAGATCGTCCGCGAGAGCACCAGCGCCACCAGCGCCGCGGTTGCCACGCCCACGGCATACATGCCGGCAAGCACCAGGGCCGGCAGCCGCAGCCAGGAAAAGCCGACGGCGACGTTGGGCACGAAGGCTCCGCAGAGCAGAAGATAGACGGGCAGCCGGGCCGAGCAGCTCATCAGCGGCGCGACGAGAATCGTGAGCAGACGATCCCGCGGATTCTCGATCGTCCGTGCTGCCATGATGCCGGGAATCGCGCAGGCGAAGCTTGAGAGCAGCGGGATGAATGACTTGCCACCGAGGCCCACTCCGCAGAGCAGTCTGTCCATGAGGAACGCCGCACGGGAAAGGTAGCCGCAGCCTTCGAGAATGGCGACGAACAGGAAGAGCATCGCGATCTGCGGCACGAAGATCACCACGCCCCCCACGCCCGCGAGCACGCCGTCGACCACGAGCGAACGGATCGCCCCCTCGGGCAGGAGCCCCCTGACCAGCCCGCTAAGAAAGTCCATGCCGGCGGAAATACCGTCCATGAGCGGCGTCGCCAGCCAGAAGATCGACGAGAACATCGCGAGCATCGTCACCGTAAACACGAGCGTGCCCCAGAGCCGGTGGGTGAGCGCGTCGTCGATCCGCTCGCCGAGCGGCTTGGTGGATGGTGGCTGCCGGTGCACGACGCCTGAGAGCAGTTGCTCGATCCAGGCATAGCGGGCGATCGCCTCGCGGGCCGCCGGTTCGTGACGCGCGTCCACCGCTGCCAGATGGGTGTCGAGCCCCTGCGGCGCCTGCCGGGGTGACTGCATCACCGACAGGACAGCGTCGCCGAGGGCGTCGATCCCGATTCGCGCCGGTGCCACCACGCGGACAACCGGGCAGGCGAGCCGGCGGCTCAACTCCGCGGCGTCGATCGTGATACCCTTCTCGTCGGCCACATCGGAGAGCGTCAACGCGACCACGGTCGGCAGGCCGAGGGAGAACGCCTGCGTGGCGAGGTAGAGGTTGCGTTCGAGGTTGGTGGCGTCGGCGACCACAACCACGCAGTCGGGCATGGGCACGCCCGCGAGCCTGCCGCGGAGCACGTCCACGGCCACCTGCTCGTCAGGGCTCTTGGCAACGAGGCTGTAGGTGCCCGGCAGGTCGATGAGTTCGATCGACTGGCCGCGATGGGTGTAACGGCCAAGCTTTTCCTCGACGGTCACGCCGGGATAGTTGCCGATCCGCGTCGGAATGCCGGCGAGCGCTGAGAAGAGCGTGCTTTTGCCGGTGTTGGGATTGCCCAAGAGGGCGACGACGACAGGGCGACCCGCCCGCCCTGCAGGCAACGGGGAGCCATCAGGCGAAGCAGTGCCGTCAGGCGTGGCGCTCATAATGTGCGGTACGTGTCACTTCGCGATGGCCACGCGGGCCGCCTCATGGCGGCGGATCGAGAGCCGGTAGCCCCGAAGTTCGAGTTCCAGCGGACCACCCAGCGGCGCCGTGCCCACAACGCGGACGTTGACACCCGGCGTCAGCCCCATCTCCAAGAGCCGGAGCGAGGTCGCATCACTCCCGGACACGTCGGCCACACAGGCCGTGGAACCGATGGCAACTTGTTCGAGCGACACGGGCAGACTCCTCAAAAGGCAAGCAAGAGCAGAGGAAAACGAAGGCCAGCACCGACATGGAAACCTTGAGACTGAGTCTCAGTCCATCCGTATAGTGTAGAACGGTGTAGCGGCCGCGGCAACTGGTCGGCGTGAACGGGCTCAAAATGGCTGGATCTGGTCTGTTTGTCACGGGCACCGACACCGATGTCGGCAAGACGGCGGTGGCCGTGGCTCTTGTGCGGGGGCTCATGCGGGACGGGCTCCGCTCCGGCCTGCGGGTTGGCGTCTACAAGCCCGTGGCCAGTGGTGTGCCGCCAGGCGGTGCCGCGGGGAGTGACGTGGCCAGGCTCTGGGAGGCTGCCGGCCGGCCGCTGTCGATGGAAGCGGTCTGTCCGCAGATGTTTTCAGCCATGATCTCGCCGCCCCGCAGTGCCCGCGCGGAGGGCCGCCGCGTCGATGACGCGCTCCTCCGCAGCGGATTCGACGCATGGCGGGATGTGAGCGACATCGTGATCGTGGAAGGGGCGGGCGGGTTGTTCTCGCCGCTGGGCGACGCGACGCTCAACATCGATCTGGCCCGCGACCTCGATCTGCCACTGGTCGTCGTCGATGCGGCTCGGCTCGGCGCGATCGGCCGCACGTTGGCTGTCGTCCGTGCCGCCCGCGCTGAGGGCCTGCGCGTGGCGGCGGTGGTGCTCTCCCAGAGCGAACCATGCGGGGGCAGTCGCGACGATCCTGCGAGCCCTATGACGATCGCGCGGGAGAGCGCCAGCGATCTGGCCGACCGGCTCCGGCCGGTGCCGGTGACGATGCTCGCGCACCACGCGACGGCGATCGAGCCCGACCTCGATTGGCTCACACTCGCGCGGTCTGCCGCTCAACGGGCCGTTGACACGACTCCGCCTTGAGATTGCCGATCGAGAGTCGCATCGCCACCTTCCAGACGCCGTCGGCATCGGGCGTGACGATCCAGTGGGGCATCACCACGACCGATTGGTGCACCAGTTCAAACCCACCCTCGGACTGGCTCACCGATTGGACCGGAAACGTCCACAGGCCAGCGGCGAGGCCGTTGCTCGGCTCGGCAAGTGAGAGCCGGGCGTCGATCCCCAGCCAGTCGTCGACCAGCCCGATCGTCCGCACGTCGGCCAGGTCGAGCGTGCTGCCAAGCTCACCGAGATTCCGCCGCGTGTCGTCGTAGAAGAAGCGCCCCTCTGCGCGGTCGGGCATGCCGGCGAAGTTGAACTCAACCGCCAGATGCTGGCGGAAGTCGCGGGGCAGCCCCTCGAGCTTGTAGGCGATCTCGAGTGTCCGCGAGCCGGCCTCGAGCGTCACCGCCTTCGAGAGCGTGAACGGAATGCCCCAGGCATTGCCCATCCGGGAGAGCAGCACCTGGATCCTGCCCGGATTGCGACGGACACTTGTCTCGTAGGCACCGTCAGCGAAATCACCGCGCTCCAGCGCCGTGCCGGCGACGATCTGCTCGGCATCGGTATCGCAATCCCAGAAGTGGTCGACGAGGCTCTTCCGCCGCGAGGAGTCGTAGCGGACCATCCGCTCGAGCCCCTCCTGCTTGAACTTCGCAACCTGCGAGGCATCGACCACACTGCGGGCGTTGCCCGGCCCGGCGAGCACCTGCGCGTGATAGGCCTCGGGCCGCCGGTCGAGCGTGGCCAGGAGATTGTGCTCCTGGTCGCGGAGGTCGAGTTCGTAGAGCATGCCGCCGCGGGCCGGCGCGATCCAGGCATCGAGGCCGTCGCTGGAGAGGCGGACCTCCGTCCGTCCGTCGAAGTCGAAGTCGTCGGTCGTCGCCTCCACCCACGGTGCCCTCTTGCCCTCCGCCCGGTCGGCGGCCGCGTCGGCGGCGATCAGTTCGTGGTAGATGGCGTTGCGAAGGTGCGGCAGGTAGATGCCACCGAAGGCGCCGTGCCAGTAGGCACAGTTGCACTGCCCGCGGTAGAGGGCCTGCGTGGCCTCGGCCAAGCCTGCGGCAGCCGGTCCACTCATGGCGGTCATGGCGGGTTCGAGCCGCCGGCTCACCGCCATCATCCGGGCATACATCTCGTTGGCCTCCGGATAGCGCATCCGGAAGTTTCGCCAGGAGCCACCCCGCAGAAACCTGGCCACCCCAGCCAGCCGCGGATCCGCTCCACAGGTCTTTCGCGCCTCGATGCAGGCCAGTTGCGAATCGGGCGGCAGCACCCATTCCATCATCTCGCGGTAGCTGCATTCGGGCAGCCAGACCGTGCCGGCCGGCGGCACCTCGCGGACGACGTCCGACGGCAGGCACATCTGGATCCAGTCGGCGTTGGCTTCGAGTAGACCAAAAAAAGTCTCCAGCCAGCCGTCGTCGAAGCAGGCCTTTCGCGTGTCGGGCCAGACACCAAACTTCTCACCGTCGTCGCCGAAGACGGCCAGCGCCCCTGGTCGCCGCGACGCGAGAAACCGCAGGTGGTCGATCGTGGCCTCCGGTGCGGCGAAGGGGATCACGTAGCGGAGATGTTCGCTGACCGGAAAAACGGCGAGCGTGGCGCCGTCGCCCTCGGTGAGCCAATGGCGGTCGAGTTGTTCATCGGGAAGTCCGGCAGCCTTGAAGTGGGAGTCGTCAAGGATCGTCCACTCGATGCCGGCGGCGGCGAGGTCGCGGGTCATGCCGGGATCCCAGACCCGCTCGGCCACCCACATGCCGGTGACCTTCGTCTGGAACCGGCGCTCGAGCCACTCCGTCGACATCCGGATCTGGCCGATGCGGTCCCGCGCCGGCAGCATCGCGAGCACCGGCTCGTAGAACGCACCACCCACGATCTCGATCTGCCGCTCGGCGACGAGTCGGGCGATGCGGTCGGGATAGTCGGGGTGGTGCCGGTCGAACCATTCGGCCAGCGGGCCGCTCGTATGCAGCGCCAGCCGGATGCCGGGATGGCGTTCGAGCAGTTCCAGGAACGGCAGGTAGCTGTCCTGGTAGGCCTGCTCGATGACGCCGTCGAAGTTGCCGACAGGCTGAGAGGTGGCGCTGGAGGTGGCGCGGGCGGAAAGGATTCGGGATTGTCGGGGCTGGAAACCCCAGCGCCAAACGGGTTTTTGTCGTTTGCGGGTGGGCTCGCCATCGTTACCGACCCGCTTGTAGGGCGTGTGCCGGCTGGGAAAGGTGTTCACGCGTCGCGGAGGCGGCGGGCGGAGTCCTGCGGCGTTGCGGTCGTGATGTGGCAGCCGGCGCCGAGTTCGAAGCCGGCCAGGCCGTTGATCCGCGGCATGATCTCCAGATGCCAGTGCCAGCGGGCAGGCACGGGGGCGCCCAAGTGGCTGGCGACAGCATGGGCATACGGCGGCTGGTGCAGCCACCAGTTGTAGTCGGACTCTGGCAGGAGCCGGTCGAGTCGGCCGATGACAGATTGCGTCAGCGCGGCCAGGGCCGCCACACGGCCGCTCGATGTGGCGTAGAAATATCGCTCTGCCGACCTCGGCAGGATCCAGGTCTCAAACGGCTGTCGTGGAGCCGGGGGCACCAGAGCGACGAGATCGCCAGCCTCCTCCACGATCCGGTCCTCGGCCGCGGCCAGCCGCAGGAGATCGCCGAAGGGATCGGCCGTGCGGCCCGCAACGGCCAATTCGGCCAGGATGGCCGGCGGCACGAAGTCGAGGGCCACAAGCTGGCTGTGCACGTGCTCGAGCGACGCGCCGGCGCGGGCGCCAGAGTTTTTGAAGACCGTGGCCCAGGCGAGTCCACGCTGGTCGGCGAGGGTTGCCAGTCGCTCCCGACACAGCTTCCAGGCCTCCTGCCAGTCGGCGGGATCGATGGCCAAAATGCTCCGCACGTGTGCCGGCGACTCGATCACGACCTCGTGCACGCCATGCGCAGGCCTCTGGTTTGACGTTTGGGCTGACGTCTGGGTTGACGTCTGGGTTGACGTCTGGTTCTCAAGCCGGGCCGGCGGCCGTGTCGGTCACGATCGGAAACTGGTTGGGCACGATCCGGGCCCGCCACGGTTCGGCGGCCGAACGGGGCGACCGCAGCAGGGCGGGGGGGGTGAGCGACTCATTCCCGGCGCAGAACGGGCAGCGGATCGTCGCTCCCTCCAGCTCATTCGGCCGCTGGGCCCGGCCCGGGGCAGCGAAGACCGTGCGGTCGGTGAGCGGATCGTGGTGGAGGTGCGGCGTGTCGTGTGTGGAACGCATGGTCTTGTTGAACGGGCAGACACGTTGAACGGGCAGACAGGGACCCGTACACTCTGAGGCTCCTCCCCGGAGACCTTACCATGCTCACCGTCGGCGATTCCTTTCCCCACTACTCCGCCCAGGCCTGCGTCGGCACCGGCAAGGACGATGTCAAACTCCTCACCAATGCCGACTACGCCGGCCGGTGGGTCGTCTATTTCTTCTACCCGAAGGATTTCACGTTTGTCTGCCCGACTGAGATCGCCGAATTCAACAAGCAGGTGAAGGCCTTCGGCGACCGCGACACGAGCGTCGTGGGCGGCAGCACCGACAACGAGTATTCCCACCTCGCCTGGCGGCGGGCCCATCCCGACCTGACAGACCTCAAATTCCCGCTGATTGCGGCCCAGAAGCTCTCAGCCGAGCTGGGCATCCTGGAAAAGACCGAGGGCTACTGCCTGCGGGCAACCTTCATCGTCGATCCCAATGGCGTGATCCAGTGGGTCGACGTCAATCAGGGCCGGGTGGGACGGAATGTGGCCGAAGTGATGCGAGTGCTCGACGCCCTGCAGAGCGACGAACTCTGCCCCTGCAACTGGAAGAAGGGCGATCCCTACGTGAAGGCGGGCTAGGCTTCATGGCCCTAACGACCCTGCGAAGGCGAATCTCCGGGGGCCGGACCTCATCCCGGACGTGGTCGCGGAAATTCGCCGACGCGTTCCGGGGCCTTGCCCGAGCCGTCAGAACCCAGTCGAGCTTCGCTGTGCACATCCTCGTGGCAGGCGCAGTCGTGACTGGCGGGGCGATGTTCCGCGTGTCGGCCGTGGAATGGTGTCTGCTAGCCTTCGCGATCGGCCTGGTGCTGATGGCAGAGATTTTCAACACGGCGATCGAGTCGCTGGCCCGGGCTCCTGGGAGTCGTCGGCATCCCCGCTTTCGCGATGCTCTCGATATGGCCAGCGCCGCAGTCTTGCTGGCCGCGATCACGGCCGCCACGATCGGCGTGATCGTGTTTGGCCCGCGGATCGTGATGTGGATGCCACGCTGAACCTGTGGCCACGAGTTTTTTAACTTGTGGAATTGATGTCGGGGCCACGGACAAGTTGAAAACTTGCCGCCACGGAGGCAAAAAGAAAACCGCGACAGCGTTTCACGCTGTCGCGGTTCTTCATTTGATTCAGCATCCAGCAAGAGCTCAGGCGATCGCAGCCTCGATGGCCTGCTGACGGGCCTTGGCCCGACGACGCGTCAGCGTGCTCCAGCCGAACATCGCGATGCCGATCCCGGCGAAAACGATTGTGGAGGGCTCAGGCACAGCGTAGAGCACACCAGCATTCGCGCCACTGGTAAAGAAGGAGAACTCCTGACCATTACCAAGGTACGAGCTCTGCCAGCGGTCAGCGTCGACCTTGGTAAAGCTCACATTGCCGTACACACCAGTCATATTGATGCTTGTGAAATCTCCCGCGAAACTTCCCGACGAGAAAAGGGCCCATTGATCACCATCCATAAACGTCGGAGATGTGCCAA
>JAPLNQ010000296.1:0-9550 GCA_026401075.1 Planctomycetia bacterium | reverse complement strand
TTCCAGTTGTGAGGATCTGATCGAAGTTGATCAAGTCGCCTACGCCCAGGTTTACGCTGCTGCCGGCATTGAGCGTCGTATTATTGGTGACTGTGAATGCCCCGTAACCGATGCCCCCAGCTTCCCTCGTTACAGCGTTCTCGCCCGGCGTCAGCGTGCCACCAGAGTTCACCGTGATCGAACCCGCAGCGCCATTGCTCAGATCGTTGGCGGAATACAGCGTTCCACCGGTCTTGACCACGATGTTGGCATTATCAACGCCCGTTGTAAGCCTCATCGATCCCGCATCGACAGAAAGCGTGCCACTAAAGGCAGAGTTATTACCGCCAGTGATCTGAAGCACGCCGCTACCCGTCTTGGAGTAAGTCCCACTGCCTGAGAGAATACCACCGAGCGTGAGGCCTGAAGAGCCAGTGTTAATGACGCCACTGGTCGAAGAGAGTGCGATTCTGTTGTTCAAGACTTGAGCGAAGCCGGAAGCATTCGTCAGCGAGCCCAACGTCGTCTGGCTATTGCCCGACACCACGAAGCTGCGATTCGCGGATGCACCGAAAGTGATGTCCGTAATCGTGCGGGCAATGTTGACGCCACTCGTGGTGCCCGAACCCGCATTCGTAAACACCACGGAATCGCCATTCGTAGGCTGGGCGTTGTTCAACCACGATGAATTGCTGTTCCAGGCGGCATTGTTGCCAGCCCAGGTGAAGACGGCGGCAGCGGCTTCGCCAGACAAACTGCTGCACACAAGCATTGCGCTGGCGGCCCACAGGCAGGTCGAAGAGATTTTGAAAGTCATTTTCATGGTGGTTACTGCAGCGTGTGTGAAGGCTGGCGGTCGGTTTTTTGAACAGACGACCTCAGAGGGCATGTACCTTCGTATGGCGGATTGTAGCGATTGGGCGGATAGACGCAAGGGTTTTGAGGCCCGCGAAGTGGAAAATTGACGAATCGGGAGAAACCGGGGACGAATCGACATCATTTCCCTGCCCTTGACGTTTTTCCCGGGGATCGCCTAGTTTTCTGACTCGTTTTTAGGTTTGACCGCCGGGAGAGGTTCCTTGGGGTGCGATCGAATCGGCTCGTTTTTGCGGAGAAACACGCGATGGGAAAGCTGTTAGCTGAGGCAATTGGCACGTTCTGGCTCGTTCTGGGGGGCTGCGGGAGCGCCGTTTTGGCGGCCGCCTATCCCGACCTCGGCATCGGTTTCCTGGGGGTGTCGCTCGCCTTCGGCCTGACGGTGCTCTCGATGGCAACGGCGATTGGCCACATTTCCGGCTGCCACTTGAATCCCGCGGTCACGGCCGGTCTCGCCGCCAGCGGTCGGTTTCCGATCGCCGAGATGCCGAAATACATCCTGGCCCAGGTGGTCGGCGGGATCGTGGGTGCTGGCGTGCTGTATTTAGTCGCCAGCGGACTGCCCGGCTTCGACGCCGCCGCCAGTGGCTTCGCTTCCAACGGCTTCGGCGAGCACTCCCCCGGCGGCTATCCCTGGCAGAGCTGCTTCATCATCGAGACGGTGCTCACGGCCGTGTTTCTGTTCGTGATCCATGGGGCCACCGATAAGAAGGCCGGCAGCACGATCGCGCCGATCGCGATCGGCCTCTGCCTCACGCTCATCCACCTGATCAGCATCCCGGTGACCAACACCTCGGTGAATCCCGCCCGCAGCACCGCGACGGCCGTGTTTGCCGGCGGCTGGGCGCTGCAGCAGCTCTGGCTCTTCTGGGTGGCGCCGATCGTGGGCGGCATCCTGGGCGGAGCCGCTTACAAGGCCGTGGCGGACGCCCAGGATTGATTCGGCAAGTTGAAAACTTGCCACCACGAAAGCCAAGATTCGGCAAGTTGAAAACTTGCCACCACGAAAGCCAAGATTCGGCAAGTTGAAAACTTGCCACCACGGGAAATCTACTTCCGCAGGTCGTAGCAGAGGATCTTGTCCTGCTCGCGGAGAAAGAGCCGGCCGTCGAGGATCACCGAATGCGACCAGCTCGGCCGGGCATCGCTGCCGGGGATCTTGAACGTCGCCACCTCCAGGTAGTCGGCCGGATCAGCCTTCGCCAAGACCACGTTGCCGGTCATGAGCTCGGCGCAGAACGGGATGCCCGCATCATCGGAGTCGCCGTAGAGATGGTCGCCCACGAGGACGATCCCGCCATGCTTGTTGGCCAGCTCTTTTTTGAGGCCGTAGACCTCCTGCATCGTCACGCCGCCACCCGCGCCCGGTACCTGCCGCAGGAGGGCGCCGCCCCGCTTATAGCCCGCCGAAAAGAAGACCAGATCGCCGCGGACGATCGGCGTGGGGATCACGGCCGTCGTCTGGTCGATCAGGTAGGCCCACTGGAATTTGCCCGTTTGGGCGTCGACCGCGAAGGCACCTGCGCCAGTGGTCTGAATATAGAACTTTCTGCCCCCACCCTGGCTGGATAGTGGCCGGCTGGATAGTGGCTGGCTGATCACGACCGAGGCATGGCCGGCGCCGCGGTCGCCCTTCATCGGGCACGACCAGATCAGTTTGCCGGTCTTTTTGTCGAGCGCCACGAGCGTGGCCTGCTCGCCGCCCGGCGTGCAGACGAGACGGTCGTCGTCGACCAGCGGCGACTCACTATATCCCCACGAGTCCCCCTTCTTGCCGCCAAACTGGGCCTTGAGATCGACGCGGAACCGCTCCTTGCCGTCGGCCGTCGCGCAGGCCACGAGTTGGCCATGGGGGGTGATCACGTAGACCATGTCGCCATCGACCGTGGGCGTGCTCCGCGAACCCTGCCACGACTCCGCCCCTTCGGACCACGGCTGGCCCGTCTTCGTTTTCCAGAGCTGCTTGCCTGTCTCGCGGTCGAAGCAGGAGAGGTATTCGTCCTTGTCGTCGGCGGTGGAGAGCCCGTCGCCGAGGGTGTAGATCCGATCGCCGGCAATCGCTGGGCTGGCGTAGCCACGGCCCGCGCCGGCGGCCTCCCAGATGAGCCTGGGGCCCGTGGCAGGCCAGCTTTTCAGGAGATCGGTGTCGGGTGCGACGGCGGTCCGCTCAGCCCCGCGAAACGTGGGCCAGTCGGCGGCAGTGGCTGGCTTCTGGAGCGACGGCTGTACCAACAACAGCGCAAGCGCCATCAGGATTCCCATCGCACCGCACCATCCGCCGGCGACTCGGCCAGCAGAATGATGCAACACCATCGCGCAGGGCATGTCGACCGTGACCATGAAAAAAGGCTCCTCGAGTGGGCGGGCTCCACTGGGAAGGGTAGGGGCTGGATAACCTTCCGGTCAACCTATTGAATAGAGGGTTTCAGCGAGAGAATTGAAGAGAAGACTCCGTCCCCCCCAGACTGCATCCCAGACTGTATCCCAGTCCGCATCCGAGGAGCCATCGCACCGTGTTCGCATCCGCGTCCCCCGCCCCAGCGTCACCGTTCGGCCAGAGAATTTCCGTGGAGCAGGTTGAGGAAGGCCATGAGCTGGCACCGAAGTTCGACCCGCAGGGCCTCATCCCCTGCGTGACCACCGACCATGCCTCCGGCGAGGTGCTGATGGTGGCCGTGATGAACCGCGAGGCCCTCACCAAGACGATCGAGACCGCCGAGGCCCACTACTGGAGCCGCAGCCGTCAGCAGCTCTGGCACAAGGGCGCCACCAGCGGACTGGTGCAGAAAGTGGTCGAGATGCGGATCGATGACGACCAGGATTGCGTCTGGCTGCGGGTCGAGATCGCCGGCGGCGCCAGCTGCCACGTCGGCTATCGCTCCTGCTTCTACCGCCGGGTGCCGGTGGGAACCGAACGCGGGCAGGGCACGAAGCTCGAATTCACCGAGCACCACAAGGCGTTTGACCCCAAGGCGGTCTACGGCGACGCCCCCAACCCGACGCAGTTGTGATCCCGTCCCATACAAGCCCCCGGCGTGAGCCGGGGGATCGCGTTGGGCGTGACCGAAGGATGAGACCCGTGGCCGCAAGTTTTTAACTTGCGGAATCCGGCAACAACAAGATGCAATCTTGTCGCCACGGGAGAGGGAGGGCAACAACAAGATGCAATCTTGTCGCCACCGGGGAGGCATTACGGTGCGTCGTCGGGTTCGGCCACAGGTTCTTCGACCGGCTCTTGTGCCGCGGCCGCGGCCTGCTCACGGGCTGACTCAAGATTGCGGCGGATGCCGTCGCTCAGGAGCTCATCCGGGATCTGCTCGAGCAGTTCCAACGCCTCGGCGGGGCGGCCTGTTTCCAGCAGGCAGCTGGCCAGATTGTTGAACGGCTCGATCCGGTGGGGATAGCGGTTGGCCGCCAGGCTGAAGCATTCGATCGCCTCGTCGAAGCGGCCGGTGCTGGCGTAGAGGATGCCCAGATTGTTGATGACATACATGCGGTTGGGATTATCGATCATCGCCTGCTCCAGGCACTCGATCCCCTCCGTCACATGGCCCAACTGCACATGAGCCATGCCCTCGAGAAAGGCCACCGGGCTCACCATCGGATCGAGCGTCTTCCAGGGGGTGCGGGCCCGCTTTGCGGCCGCAAGCATCTCCACCCACTTCCCCTGCCCAAAGGCCTGCCGCGCCACGATCACGTCCTTCTCCTGCTGGACCGCCGCGAGCGAGTAGGTGATGCCCAGCCCCAGGGCCACCACCACCAGAGGCACGACCACCAGTCGTCCGAGCCGTACGGTGCCGGGTGCCGGGAAGCCGCCGGCCGCAGGTTGCACGGCATGCTTGAGCACGGTGACGACCGCCAGGAGCAGGGCGAAAGAGGTCTGGTGGTTGATGCGTTCGAGTGGAAAATCGAAGCTCGACAGGGTGGCGTAGGACGTGAGTCCCATGGCTGCCGCCAGCGTCAGCCAGCAGTCGTTCGCTGGCGCATCGCTCCGCAGGATTGTGCGGATCGAGGCAAAGGCGGCAATGAAGCAGCCCACGAAGAGCACGATGCCGAGCACGCCCTTCTCGACGAACACCCAGAGAAAGTCGTTGTGGGGCTGCACCCAGTTGGTATGCACGTTGGAGAAGTCGAGGTCGTCGTCGTCGAAGTATTCATGGAGCCGGACGGTGAAGTTGCCAGCCCCCACGCCGGTGAGCGGGTGGTCGGCGATCATCCGGGAGGTGATCCCCCAGATCATGAGCCGGCCACCTTCCCGAGGCAGGGCGGCTGGATCGGCGGGTTCAACGAAGATGCTGCGGAACCGCTGGGCAAAAAAATTGTCGGCCGGAGCCGTGGCGATGCCGCCGGTGAATGCAACGAGTCCGGCGAGGCATGCGGCGGCCAGGCGGTTCCGCGCACGTCGCGACACGTTGAACCGCTCGGCGTCAAAGAGGATCACGATGACAGCAGCAGCAGTCCCGGCGAGCGCCGCCAGCCAGGCGGCCCGCGACTGCAGGAGCAGGATCATCACCAGAATGGAACCTGCCGCCACCGCCGCGAGCCCGCGCCATTTTCCCCGGAGGACGACGCCGCCGCACAGGCACCACGGCAGGATCAGGACGAGGATGCCGGCGTAGAGATTCACGCTCGACATCAGTCCTGTGATCTGTTCCATCGCCCTGCGGCCGTGGATGCCCAGACCGAGCTTGGTGACGATCTCGTAACTGCCCACGGTAACGGCGACGAGCCCAGCCACGACGATCACCCGCAGCAACTGCTCCTGCCACCGCGGCACGATTGGCAGCAGCAGGCAGGAGAGGCAGAGCGTGAGAAAGGTCGCCAGCGTGCGGAAGACATCGGTGAAGCCGGCGGAGACGTTGACCGCAACCAGGAGCGACCCGCAGGTGACGAGGACGTAGCCGGCGAAGAGCGGGATGACCGGTTCGCCGAGCACCGAGAAGTCGAGCAGGCGGCTGATCCGCGGCACGCTGACGATGACGACCGACACGAGCAGAAAGACCAGCATCACCAGCAGCCTGGGGATCAGGGTCACGTCGATGGCGGCGTTGTCGACAAGACAGTTGAGGGCAACCAGCATGAAGCCGAAAAAACCAAGAAAAAGCGACTGACGCGCGATGGTGGTCGCTGCCGTGGCGGTGGCAGGGCCGGGCAGTGGCGTGTCCGGGGCGTCGTGCATGGAAGGCGTGCTGTTGCGGGCGTGCGGATTCATCGAGCGACGGATGCAGCATGATCCGAAACGTGGCTCAAGGGAAGCGTGAACGACCGCGGTTGAAAGCCAAAATCCCGTGCGGCCGCCCTGTGGTCGAAGACCAGGTCCTCGTTCATGCGAACTGCCATCGTGGCCATGGACGCAAGCCCCGGCAGCAGGTTAGCCACAGGCAGGGCGGCCCGGACCAGCGGCAAAGGGATCCTGGCCAGCCGGGGCGGCCGGTCAAGCCAGGCGAAGATCCGGCTTACCATCTCATGGTAGGGGAGCGTCTCGCCGCCTGAGATCTCATAGGCCTCGCGGAGGCCGTCGCACCCGATGGCCGCCTGGCAGGCCGCGGCGACATCATCGGCATGCAGGGGCTGCCGCAGGCCCGCGGCAGCGCCCGCCAAGGGAGAGAAGCCAAAGCGGCGGATGAAGCCTGCGATCGCGGCGACATTCTGGTCGTGGATGCCGTCGTAGATCAGCGTGGGCCGGAGGATGGTGGCCGCGATGCCACGGGCTCGCGCCCAGTCGAGCACCTCGTCCTCGGCGGCCGCCAGTCGCGCGGCGATCGCCCGATCTGCCGCCGCGGCCGAGTCACGCTTGGTGAACCGGCTCGTTGACGAGAGGGCCACGAGTCGCCTGGCACCCGCGGCCTCAAGCAGGGCGAAGTGCTCGGGGACAGCCCACAGTGGACAGACGGCGATCCAGTGTGGGATCGATGCGTGCCACGCGCCGGGGCTGACAGGCAGTTGCTGCCAGTGGATGCCAGCGGCAGCGCTCGTTGCAGCCGTCGGGGCGGCCCGGCGGGAAAAGGCAAACACCGGCGAGACGGCGCTCGTGGCGGCAGACTCGTCGAGTAGCGATGCCTGGTGCTGGGATGCCTGGAGCTGGGATGACTTGTGCCGGGAGGGCTGGAGCCTTGCGAGCACCAACTGCCCGACAAAGCTCGTGGCGCCGAGGACTCCGGCCGCCTCTGCGGCACCGCTGTTCCGTGCCGTGTGGGGTTCGCGATGCATCGCCAACGGCCGAACGATCGTCCAAAGGAAAGCGGGAGCGGGTGACAGGGAGAGGGAGGATCAGGACACGAGCGGACGATTCGAGACGACGATCGGCATGCCGACGTGATCGAGCGGCATCAGACCATTCGCCGGGCTGGTGGCCCGCACGGCCGGCGTCCTCGGTGCCCGCTCGCGTTGCCAGAGGAGTGCCGCCTGCTTCCGTGCTGCGACAGCGGCAAACCGCAGCCACACGCCGAGGGTCACCAGTTCCATCAGTCCGATCGGATACTCGTGGCGGAAGTGTTTACGGTAGAACCGGACCATGCCCCGGTGCTTGTGCCACTCCACGAAGACGGGCTTTTCCCGGCTGCAGCCCCCCTTGTGATGCACGATCGGTGCATCGGGCACGAAGAGGATCTGCCAGCCATGGGCTCGGGCCCGCATGCAGAGGTCGAGATCCTCGCAATGCAGGAAGTAGCCTTCGTCCAAGAGACCGAAGTCGGCAATGGCATCGCGTTTGACGAGCATGCAGGCACCGGAGATGGCCTCGACGGTGATGGGCTCCGGCGGGAGTGGCTGGAGGTGCAGATGGAAATCATTAAAAATGGTCGGCCAATGACGCGCGAGCCGCGAGAAGCCGAAGGCCCGCACGAACGACCGCCATGGCGTGGGGATGGCGCGACGGCCGCCCCCCTGCTCGATGCCATCGGCATACGTGAGGAGGCCGCCTGCCATCGCGGCCTGAGGATGACTCTGGATTGCCGCACACAATCGCGTGAGTGCCCCGGGGCCAATCACGCAGTCGGGGTTCAAGAACATGACGAGCGGCTGGGTCGAGAGTTCGGCCCCCAGATTGCAGCCTGCCGCGAAGCCGCGATTCTCCGCCGAGCGGATCACATGCAGCTGCGGATGCGACTCGAACCGTGCGATCAAAGGCTCGAATCGATCCGGGTGCGACGCGTTATCGACCACCACCACCTCGCTGGCCTGAGCCAATACCGATTCGAGGCAGTCGATCAGAACATGGCCGACGTTATAGTTGACGATCACGACCGTGACCGGCGCGAGCCCCGTGACCGGCGCGAGTCGGACGGCTGGAACGGCCGACGGCGCCTCTGCCCGCTCGCGTTGAAGCACGGAAGAATCGCAGTCGGCATCGACCGCTGTTTCGCCTGCGTGAATCGTCGCTCGCATCAGCATTTCGGAAGCCCAAACATGACGTGCCATCAAAGCTCTCAGAACGGGCGGAACCACGACGCGGGGTCTCATTGAGAGCCACAATGAGCGTAGTTTGGGGAAGATGTGCAGGCAAACAATCGGCAGCACGGGGTTCGGAAAATTTGCTCGGAATACGCCAGAATAGGTCTCTTTGGCCGTTACAAACGGCAGAATCGGCTTGTGCAGCACGCCGGACATCCCGCAAACGCGTCGACGATTTCACAGGACACATCGAAAGCGGCCTCTGCCACCCAAAGCCAATACCACCAAAGAGTGAGTGTCGCGATGCAGGCGCTCGGCGGGGGAAGATTGGCCGGGGAAGATCAGCCGGGGAAGATCAGCCGGCAGTGGCCACCGTGAATGACAGGCCGGACGCGTCCTTGCCGGAGAGCATCGGTGGTGCCTCGAGCGGCCAGCGAATGGCGAGCACGGGATCGCTCCAGAGGATGCATCGCTCGTGCGCGGGTGCGTAATAATCGGTCGTCTTGTAGAGGAATTCCGCGGTCTCGGAGAGCACGAGAAACCCGTGGGCCAGGCCTGGTGGAATCCAGAGCTGCTGTTTGTTGTCGGCGGACAGTTCCATGCCCACCCAGCGACCGAAGGTGGGCGAACCGGGCCGGATGTCTACGGCAACGTCGAACACTGCCCCGGCCACCACCCGCACGAGCTTTCCCTGCGGCTGCTCGACCTGATAGTGCAGGCCGCGGAGCACTCCGCGTGCACTGCGACTGTGGTTGTCCTGCACGAAGTGCGCCGGTCCTCCGATCGCAGCCTCGAACGCCAGTTGGTTGAAGCTCTCGAAGAAGAAGCCGCGGCTATCGCCGAACACCTTCGGCGTCAGGAGCAGCACGTCGGGAATGGTAGTGGGGGTGATGTGCATGTCGTCTGTTGATCAGATCAGGAAACGCGGTTTTGCACGATCGATGGCCTCGCCTCGACGGTTTATTCGCGTGTGGCTTGGGGAATAAGGGTGGCGACCACCGGCCGAACGTCGTCCTGCCAGGGAGGCAGTGTCAAGTCAAACGTACATCGCAGTCGGGCCGTGTCGAGCCTGGAGTTGGCGGGCCGCCGTGCCGCCTGCGGCCAGGCGGACGACGGGATCGGGCGGATGCGGTCGGATGTCACCCGCATGGGTAGGCCGGCGGTCCGTGCTGCATCGACGACGAGTTCCGCGAGCCCATGCCAGGACGTCGCGCCCGAGGCCGTGAGGTGATAGATTCCGCTCGCAGGCAGTTCCCCCTCGCCGCCTGCCAGCCTGCGGATCGCGGTGGTGGTGACGGTGGCG
>JAPLNQ010000156.1 GCA_026401075.1 Planctomycetia bacterium | reverse complement strand
GAACGAGGTCTCGTGGGTCATCATCGCGCTGAGCACGTCGCGCTCGAGCGACGGGTCGAGTCCCTTGCGCATCCGATCGATGAGCGTGTCGAGGCTGGGGATTTTCCGCTGGCGGACGATCGGCGTCAGCCTCGCCACGACGAGGTACTCCTTCGAGTGATCGATGACGACGCCGGTGCGCTTACGAAGGAGTTCGCAGAGGAAGGTGAACTGATCCGCGCCGACCTTCATGCGTGCCTTTCCCGGGCGTCAGCCGCCCCGACGTTTCAGCCTGAGTGCCACTTCGACGCCGATCTGCGAGAGCGGCAGGATGGCATCAGCCAGTCCCGCGCGAACGACCTCGCCCGGCATCCCCCAGACCACACTCGTGAACTCATCCTGCGCGATCACCGTCCCTCCCGCCTCGACGATCTGCCGTGAGCCCCGCAGGCCGTCGCGGCCCATTCCGGTGAGCACGATGCCGAGCGTGCCGCCCCCCCAGACGCTGGCCGCCGACCGAAACAGCACATCAGCGGCGGGACGACAGGAATTTTCAGGTGGGTCGTCGGTGAGTCGCGCTCGCAGCGTGCCTCCATCGCTGGCGATCGCAAGATGGCGTCCCCCTGGTGCGATGAGGATGTCGCCGGAACGGATTTCCTGGGCCGCCTGTGCCTCCCGCACGGTGGCATTGCAGAGCTTGGCAAGCCGCTCCGCCAACTGTGCGGTGAAGAATGCCGGCATGTGCTGCACGATCAGCACCGGCACACGGGTGGAGGCGGCGAACGCCGGCAGCACCTCGGCGAGCGCCGTCGGGCCGCCGGTTGACACAGCGATGACGATGCCCCGGATCGGCTCATGTCGTGCCGGGAGTGGAGGACGGGGGGTGGCTGCCGGTGCCGCACGCGCGGCCTGGGCACTCCGCGGCACAAGCGCTTTGATCTTCATGATCACTTCGTCGCGGATTCGGGCGGCAACTTCGTCGGCGGTCTGCGCGCTAGGCTTGGCCACGTAGTCGTTCGCGCCGGCGAGTAGCGCGTCGAGCGTGGCCTTCGAGCCGCGTTCGGTGAGACTCGAGAACATCAGCACCGGCAGCTTCGGGTGCATGCGGCGAATCTCCCGCAGCGTGGAGATGCCGTCGAGGACGGGCATCTCCACGTCGAGCAGCACGATGTCGGGCGGGCTGGCGGCGATGCTCGCAAGCGCGACCTGACCGTTGATCGCCGTTCCGGCGACGCGGAGGTCAGGATCAGCTCCAAGCGTGGCCGATAGAACGCTGCGAATCGTGGCCGAATCGTCGACGATCAGCACACGGATCGGTCCGCGATCGCCGGCGGCCGCGGCCTCTGCCGTCGTGCAGATACCGAGGGCGACGAGCTTGCGGGCGAGCGCCTCGGGCGTGAAGGGTTTGGCGAGATAATCATCGGCGCCCGCGGCGAGTGCGGCCGCGATCCGTTCCCTATCGTTCTCGGTGGAGACCATCAGCAGCTTCAGATCGCGATGGGCGGGGGCCGCCCGAAGCCTCTTGAGCAGTTCGATGCCGTCCATCACAGGCATGTGCCAGTTGATGGTGACCAGGTCAGGACGGGGCGATGTGGAGAGCGTGGCAATCGCCTCGAGGCCGTTGGCTGCCTCCGTACAGTCGAACCGAAGATCACGCAGCACCCGCGCGAGGATGCTCCGGCTCGGTTTCGAGTCATCGACCACAAGCGCACGCACGGCCGCACTCTCCCTGGCTATCGGTCATTCCGTCAGGACCGCCGGTATTCGTCGACCAGTCGCTGCAGGGCCTGCGCCATCCGGGAGAGTTCTTGCGAGGAGACCTGTGTGTTCGACGCCCCTTCCGCCGTGCTCTGGGCGGCCTGGGCCACCTGCACGATGTTTTCGGCGATTTCGGACGAGCCCGTGGTCGCCTCACCGATGTTGCGGCTGATCTCGCTGGTGGTCACCGACTGTTCCTCGACGGCCGCGGCGATCCTGGTCTGCAGGGCGTCGATCGTCTCGATCACGTCGCGGATGCCGCCAATGTCAGCCACAGCCCGCCGCGTGTCGCTCTGCATCGCCTCGATCTTGCCGCCGATGTCCTCCGTGGCCCTCGCGGTCTCGCGTGCCAACTCCTTGACCTCGTTGGCGACCACCGCAAACCCCCGCCCGGCTTCGCCGGCCCGGGCGGCCTCGATCGTGGCGTTGAGCGCGAGCAGGTTCGTCTGCTCGGCGATCGAGGTGATGACCTTCACAACCTTGCCAATTTCGGCACTGGAACTTCCCAGGGCATCCATCGTCCTCGATGCGGTCCCCGCCATGTCAACGGCCTGCTTGGCGACCGAGGCCGCCTGTTGGGCGCTCTTGGCGATCTCGTGGATGCTCGACACGAGATTGTCGATCGAGCCGGCCACCGTGCCGGCGTTGCTGCTCACCTGTTCGGCCGCCGCCGAGACGAGATTGGCCTGCGCGGTGGTCTCCTCGGCGGCTGCACTCATCTGCTGGCTCACGCTCGTCAGTTCCTCCGAGGAGCTGGCCAACGCATGCGTGTTGTGGACGATGCCGTCGACGAGGGCCGCCTGTCGGTTGGTTTCCCGCGTGAGCCGCCTGGCGATGCCCGACGACACGAGCAGGACGCCGGCCGTCGTCAGGCCGAAAATGGTGAGGGCGAAGTTGCGGAGCCGGTGGATGGGTGCCATCACCTCAGCCTGATCGATTTCGGAGATGAGTGCCCAGCGGATCGTGCCCCGGTCGGAGGCCTCACCGCGGTGGATCGTGACGGGACACCACGACGAGAGTACGGGAGTGTCGCGATAGTCGAGCCCCATGGCCGTTCCCGACAGGCCATCGTCGAGCGCGCTTTTCACCGGCGCCGTATTTACCTTGATCTTCGGATTGATAATCGTGGTGGTCACGCCGAGGTCGGCGGCAAACCGGGAGTTGCTGCGGAACATCCGGTCGGGTCCGATCGCGTAGGTCTCGCCCGTCTTGCCCATGCCCGTGGTCTCCCCGATGATCTCGTTGGCCCGGTCGATCGGGATCTGAAAGGCGACGACTCCGATCATTTGCCGGCCTTCGAAGAGCGGCGCCGCGATGAAGCTGGCAGGCGCCATGAAGGAGGGGAAGTAGCGGGCAAAGGGCCCGTATGCCACGGCGTCGCGCCGCCCGCTGCCGACGGCCTCCAGGAAAGCGTTCGCGAGGCTGGTGCCGACCAGTTGCCCGCTCCGCAGCGAGGCGGCGAAGTCGGGCTCCTTGTGCACCGTGTAGATGATGTTGCCCGTGACGGCGTCGATGAGAAACACGTCCGCCAACCCGTATTTCTCGAGGATGCTCCGGAACAGCGGATGGAAGGTGGCATGCACCTTCGAGTAGGTGGACTGGTCATCGGCCGCATCGAGGAGCAGCTTTGAGCCAAGGGCATGCTCGTTGTTGCGGATGTAGAGGAATTGCAGGTAGGCAGCGGTGTCGTCGAGCGATTCCAAGAGGGGTTTGGTGACCGGATCCTCGTCCGTTCGCTTGCGATACTCCGTGGCAAACTCGCCGACATAATGCGACTCCAGTTCACGGCGGGCCCGCATCACCGCCTTGTCGTCGGCCTGGTTGTCGGCGAGGACGGTGGTGAAGGCGGCCTGGAATTGCTTGCAGGCGTCGATCGCCATGCGATCCTCGGAGATCACGCGAAGCTCGTTGTGCAATGTCTGGAAATAGCGTTCCACCGACTTCGCCGTGATCGTGCGGACAATCTCCAGCTTGCTGAAAGCGTCGGCTGTCAAGGCACTGGCCGCCGAGCGATAGGTGGCAATACCCATCAGCGCCAGTGGAATCAGGGAGACGGCCAGAAGCGACAGGAGCAGCTTGTTGCCAAGCAGGGATCGCCAAGTCCCGGCCGCGGCCGCCACCTGCGATCGGTCGTTGGAGACTGTTGCGTCGATGTCATATGCCGCCATGCGATGCTCCCTGTCGATTGAGAAATGGCTCACGCTGCCGGGCGAGCGCCTGTACTATGCGCTGAGGATCGAGAAAATGCACGAGTCTTCCTGCATCGGCGTAGACGCCGGTGACAGCGTCGTGGGTTGAATCGGGGGCTGCTCGAGAAGGCTGTTCGATGTCGTGGTCGGCCACCTCGATCACCTCGAGCATCTCGTCGACGAGCAGGCTGTACCAATCGTCGAGGAGGCTGAGCACCAAATGCGTGCCGCCGAGGGGCGTTGCAGCGGCGGGCAGGCCGAGCCTGCGCCGCATGTCGATTACGGGCACGATCCGCCCCCGCAGATGGATGAGGCCGATCACCGCCTCCGGCGCATGTGGCACGCGGGTGATTTTCCCGTCGCGGAGCACCTCCGCCACCCCGATCGAGGCGACAGCGAAGCAATCGGAGCCGACGACAAAACAGCAGTATCTGGTGTCGTGTGGCTGCACGGGCATGGTGGATGGGATCATGAGTGGGATCCGGCAGTGGGAACCAGCGCCACCAGATCGAGCAGTTCCGTAGCGATCCCACCGATGGCGAACGTTCCCGCCACGCCGGGGGCGGCGATCGACGGCTGGAGTATCGAATCCGCCGCTGCGACATCGAGGATCTGCCGTACCGCGATGCCAATCCCGCCGCAGCGACCGTCGAGCACGACCAGGCTGACGGAGCCGGCGTCTTCCTGGGCGGCCTGAGTGCCAAGGAGCATGTCGGCATCGACGACGGGGGTGAAAAGGTCGCCACGCCGCACGAGTCGCTTACCGCCCACGGCCTGAAGTTCCTGCCCGTCGAACTTCTCGAGGCGGACAACGGCGTCGACGGGCACCGCAATGCGACGGCCGGCGATGGTTCGGCAGACCAGATAGTTGTCGGTCACGCAGACTGCCGTCGCGACGGCTTCATCGCCGCGACGCGGCTGCGGCGGCAGGTCCTTGGCCCGAAGAATGCCGCGGAGGTCGAGGATCAGCACCACGCCGCCGTCGCCGAGAACCGTGCCGCCTGAGTAGATGCCCATCTGTGCCAGGAGGCTGCCAATCGGCTTGACGACGATCGTCGAAAGGCTGGCCGCCTCCATGCTCGTCACGGCATGGGCGGCTCGGGGCGTGGATGGATCACCTGAAGGGGCTCCGGTCTGCGTGCCATCGACGACGATCCCGAACTCGTGGTCGTCGACTCGAACCAGCACGACCGTACCGTTCTCACGGGCGGCCGTGGTCGGCCGCAGCCCCAGGAATTCGTCGAGGAAGACCACGGGCACGAGGCGGCCACGGACGCGGATGACATCGGCTCCGGCGAGGCCCTCGATCCGCGGGCCACCATCGGCCCGCAGCGACACCAACTCGCCGACGGCGGCCTGCGGCAGGGCAAACCGTTCTGTAGCACACCGCACCACGAGCGCCGGGATGATTGCAAGCGTGAGTGGCACGCGGACCCGGACCGTCGTGCCTAGGCCAGGATAGCTGCTGAGGTCGACGGTGCCACCGATCGCCTCGATGTTCGTTTTGACGACGTCCATGCCGACGCCGCGGCCCGACACGCTCGTCACCTGGGCAGCCGTGGAGAAACCGGGCTCGAAGATGAACTGGAGCACGCGTTCGTCGGGGAGCACGGCGGCGGCGGCGGCGTCGATCAGCCCGCGGGCAACGGCCTTCGCGCGGACCGCCTCCACCGGAATGCCCGCCCCGTCGTCCTGCACCTCGATCGTCACCTGCCCGCTCTCGTGAAAGGCCCGCAGCAGGAGCCGGCCGGTTCGCGGCTTCCCTGCAGCCTCGCGCACAGCCGGGGGTTCGATGCCGTGGTCGACTGCGTTGCGCACCAGATGCGTGAGCGGATCGCGGATGCTCTCGATCAGGGTGCGGTCGAGTTCGGTGTCGGCTCCGTCGATCACCAGTTGCACCTCCCGTCCACAGGCGACGGTTGATCCGGTGGATGACGCCTTCGAGAGTGGGGTCGGTGGATTCGATGCTGCGGAGCTCGTTGCGAGCGAGAACGAGCTCGCCCACAAGATCGAGAATCGACGCCAGCAGACCGACGTCGACCCGGATGGATGGGTCGGAAGCCTGCGCAGCCGGCTTGACGGAAGGCGTGGCTGGCGATGGGATGACGGGAATCACAGCCGTTGGTGGCACGACGGGAATCACAGCCGTCGGCGGCACGACGGGAATCACAGCCTCCGCAGGAGCGGCCGTCGGCACATCGACATTCTCCAATGCCACGGTCGCGAGCGTCTGGGATAGCTCGCGAAAGTCGTGCTCCCCCTCGACTCCTGTCTCTTCGATCGCCTGAATGATCGACCGCACCGCGTCGACCATCGAATAGAGCGTGCCGGTGACGCGATCATTGAGCTGAATCTTGCCATCCCGCAGTCGGCCAAGGAGGTGCTCACCGCTATGCGTCAGGGCGCCGAGTTTGGAGAAGCCGAAGAAGCCGCTGTTGCCCTTGATCGTGTGCACCGTGCGAAAAATGCTCGCCAGCCGCTGGGGATCGTCGGGGCGTTCCTCAAGCGCGATCAGGTCGCGGTCGAGTTGATCGAGGTTCTCGCCTGATTCGACGAGAAACTCCTCGATGAATTCGCGGTTGTCGTTCATCCCCGAAGGTCCTGACGGTGGCGTGTCCCGATCCGGGCGGGGCCACGGGGCGGCAAAGGCTGTCGTGGCGGCACGCCTGGCAACTGAATCATACACCCCGAAACTGAGCCCCGGCGGGTGTTGCCGTCCATTCACGTCGCCGGGCTGGAACGAAAATGCCGTGTGTGACGCCCGCCTGACTGTGCCCGTGGGCTGGATGTGGCTGTCGCGGAAGATCTGAAAAGGATCATCGACTTGCCTGCGATGGCCCCGGTGATGGCATACTGCAGCCCATGAAACCAGCAGGTCGAGCCCGTAGCCGGTCATGGGGAATCGTCCCCGTGGTTTTGTCATGGATGGCCCTGTGGTGTGCAGTCACCACGGTTGCCCAGGATGCCGTGACCGACCCGGCCGATTGGCCGCGGTGGCGGGGGCATGCCGGGGCCGGGGCCGGAGGCTCGCAGCGGTTTCCGCACCAGTGGGCCGAGCAGGACTGGGCGTGGACGGCACGTCTGCCAGGGAACGGGCATGCCTCGCCCGTCGTGTGGCGGCAGCGGATCTACACGGCCAGCGCCGACGAGGCGACGTCCAAGCGGTTTGTCTCCTGCCATACTACTGCCGACGGCCGGCTGCTCTGGCAGCGTGAGATTCCAGGCCCGATCGAGCCGCACCACGTCCAGAACAGTTCCGCATCCGGATCAGTGACCGTCGACGAGGCTGGCGTCTATTGGCTGTGGGCGACGAAGGAGCAGCTCAGGTGTGAGGCTTTTTCCCACGATGGCGCCCCGCTCTGGCACGCCGACCTTGGCTCCTATGCCTGCGAGCACGGCTTCGGTTCATCGGCGGCCGTGTGGCGGGATCGGCTGATCATCCCGATCGAACACGACGGCCCCAGCGCCATCGTGGCACTCGACACGAAGACCGGCCGCGAGCAATGGCGGCTGCCGCGGGAGACGGGACGAACGGCCTATTCCACGCCGCTGGTGATCGAGTCGTCTGATCCGAAGAGCGGCGGCGATGCGTTGGTCGTGCTGGCGAGCATGGCGCACGGCCTGACGGGCATCGATCCGACCACGGGCCGAGTGCTGTGGGAACGACGTTGTTTTCCCAAGCGGACCGTGTCGTCGCCGGTGATGGCCGGATCGCTCGTGCTCGGCACGTGTGGCGAGGGGGGCGGCGATAACACGCTCGTGGCGGTGCGGCCGGCCGCGAGTGCCACGGCAGAAGGGCACGAACCCGATGCCAAGGGCAAGCCTCCCGAGCCCGCGATTGCCTACCAACTCGACCGCAGCGTCGCTCCCTATGTGCCCACGCCTGTCTGCTCCGGGGAGCGGCTGTATCTCTGGGGCGATCGTGGCGTGGTGACCTGCGTGAATGCTGCAGATGGAACGGTGCTCTGGCGCGGCCGCGTGGGTGGCATCTATTCCGCGTCGCCGATCGTCGTGGGAGGCACCGTGATCAATGTCTCGGCCGAGGGTGAGGTGGTGGTGATCGCCGATGGCGAAGTCTTCGAGGTGCTGGGACGCACGCCGCTGGGCGAACCGTGCCGCGCCACGCCGGCCGTCGCGGGTGGCAGAATGTTTTTCCGCAGCATCGGCCGGCTCCATGCCTTGGATGCCAGCCCCGCTGGCGCATCGACATCGAATCAGCGGTAGCGACGGCGGTCGATCCGCTGTTCGAGGAGATGGGCCAGCGGCCAGCCGGCGAGCGTCATCACGATCACGTCGTCCACGGCACCCACCAAGGGGATCGCATCGGGGACGATGTCGAAGGGCATCAGGACCCAGCACGAAGCCAGCAGGAAGACGATCACCATCCGCGGCAGTCTGGCGATCTGCTCGAGCACGTCGGCCTCGAACTCGAGCGCCGGTGGCGGCACGAGAAAGATGCCTTCCGAATCGTGACGCACCTGTAACAGTCCGTGTGTCGTGACGAGGTCATGCGTGATCGCGCGGGTGATCTCGCGGACGCCGACGGCGTCGACGCCAGGCACCTGCTCGTAGGTCTGTCGCACGAGTCCCTCCGCCGTCTGCTCGCCGAGGCGACCATCGGCCCAGGTTCTGGTGACCAGCCGCAGGCACGAACGGCGCTCCAACTCGCCGGTGACATGCCGCAACCGGCGCAGGATCTCCTTATCGCGGTGGTATTTTTCCACGTCCCGGTACTGCAGGCACATGCCGAAGAGCATCGTGGCCAGGCCACCGAGGAATGGCAGGCTGGGTACGGGGGTCTGGCTGAACGCCACGGCGAGGGGGATGAAAAAGAGACCGGCTGTGAGCCCCATGCGAGTGGCTGCCGTGCCCCCGACCGAGGTGACCACGCAGAGGGCGAGCAGCACCATTGCGGTGCCCGGGCTCGAGATCGCGTCAGAAATCCACGCTGGGATGAAGCTGCTCACCCCCAGAAATCCCCCGGCCGCCCGGACCGCTGTGAACAGCACGCCGAGCACGCCGTCCGTATCGGTCTGATGCCACGGCTGCCCCAGCAACCGCGCGACGAACAGTGTGAACGGCTAGGCGAGCACGATCTGGCCCACGAGGTTGAGCCCCGTCGATACACCCAGTAGATGCCATTCGAAGGCGATGGCCGACACCATCAGCAGGCCCAGCAACGTGATCACGCTCGACTGTCGCCAGGTAAAGGTGTCACTGGTGAACCATGGGTCTTGCATCATCAGGCGGGCGGCTGCGACATAGAGCACGATCACGAGCAGTTGCCGCGCGAGCGCGGAGGGCTGAGAGCCACCGCTGACGGGCATGCCGAACAGGTCGGGAATCGCCTGCGCCCAAGGGACGAGGGGCGAGTGTGACGCGGAGGAGTCGGGCGCGGACGGGGCCGGCGGGGCGGAGTCGGCGGGGCGGAGGGATGTGTCGTTCATCGGCGGCCCGTGGGAGGGAGACGTTCGAGCGCCGTGCGATCGGCGTCGATCGCCCGCTGCAAATCATCCTTCGACCAGTCAAAGCTATTCACAACCTGCTTCTTGGCATCGAAGCCGAGCCTGTTGGGCCAGCGGTCGCGGCAGGTGCGGTAGATTTGCAGCCGCAGGCTGAGGCTGTCGGCGTCGGTGGCCGACGACATCTGCCGGATCGCCTCCAGTGCCTGCTCCCGGTGCGGGTCGGCGAAGGCGAAGCCACCGCACTTCCAGGCGTGGTGATGGAGGCGGGCGCGATCGAGATGGAGGAGGTCGGCCCAGGCGGTGCGGCCGGATGCGGACCAGTCGCCGTCGTGTTGCTGCAGCAGATTAAGGGCGTCGCTGATCGTGTTCTGGCAGCGGTCGATTTCCGCCAGATAGGCGGGGGCGATTCGCGGGCCGCCGACCGAACTCAAGACGGCATTCCAAGCCCCGCCCTGTTCGCGGTGGGCGTTGATGTCGTCGCGGTGCAGCGACTCGCACTGGAAGTGGGGGCCCTCGAGCCGGTCGGGATGACGCATCGCAAACTGCGCACTCCGCTGCCGTAGTTCGGCACGTTCATCGAGGTCGACGAGTGTCTGCAGGTAGTACCGCCAGAGGTTGACGCTCGTCGCGTCGGTGGAGTCGACGCACTGCCGGAAGGCGGACAGCGCCCGGGTGGGCACTGCCTGTTTGAGGAGAGCGATGGCGGCGTTTTCCGCGTCGCGCTGGGCAGGCAGGATGGGCGCGGTCTCCACCTGCAGCGGCTCCGGTAACTCCAGTGGAGGACGGGCTGCAATACCCTTGGGGAGGAGCCACCAGATCGCGGCCGCCGCGATGCCGATCACGACCAACTGCCCCACCACGGCGGCGAAGGATCGCGTGCCATCGGCCGCGGATTCAGCGACGGCCAGCGGATCCATCTGTTCTTCGAGATCCACCGCGCGCAGGCGATCGGTGGAGAGCGTTGTCGACTTCGGCAGGCAGGGCCGCGCCGAGGAGCTCGCCGATGAGGGACCGAGGCCCTGGGCGTCTGCCGGGCGATGGGCAAGGCCGGCCGAGATGGGGATGAGATCCGAACCCTGATGCATGGCGGCACGTTTCATGCAGTCAAGTGTGCATCACCCCTGCCCGGGCAGCAAGGAGTTATGCCGGCTCGTCAGCGTTGGCGTTCGCGTACGCCTGCCACGAACTGCTGCTGGTCGCCGGCCGGAATCACGGCCATCAACTGGGGGTAGATCTCTGCGAACCAGCCCAAGGCTGCCGCCTCATCGGCTGCTTGCAAGTGCCTGCTGAGCCGGCCCAGTTGCCGCGCCCATGTCCGCGGGCCGAACCGTTCGGGCCGGAATGCCCTCAGCTTGGGGGCGAGCAGGTAGCCGACATCCCTGTAGCCCCGCCGCAAGGTGCGTTCGCGGGCCTTGCAGCACCAGCCCTTCACGTATCGGGGGCAGCCGCCGAGCAGTGCACGGCTATGTGCAGGATGGGTATTCATCATCGCAGAGGGATCACAAGACGACGAACATGGGAAAAGTCGCACGCAGTAAAAAATATACGGGCGTACACCGATTGCGTCAATCGTATTCGTCCACCGGAACCCGCGACCTTTGGGCCGTTCACCGTCGGGCGTGTCGCAGCCGCGAGAGTCTGCCCAATCGGTCCATCTTGCTGGTCCATGTTGCCGGTCCATGTTGCCGGCGCGTGGCAGCAGTCGCGGTCTTCTCCGTTGGCATTCTCCGTTACGGCCGGTTGCCGAGGCGGTAGAGGTGCGTCTTGGTTCGCAGATAGATCGCGGCGTCGAAGATGGCCGGTGAGGCCATGCAGCCGTCGTCGAGCGTGTTGGTGGCGAGTACCGTGGAGGGATCGGAAGCTGACAGAACGAACGTGTCGCCACCCTGGTTGCTGGCATAGATGCGGCCGTCAGCGAGGATCGGCGACGCCGAGAACTCCCCGCTGAGACGCTTCTGCGAGAGGGCCTTGCCGCTGACGGCATCGAGCACGCTGGCGGTGCCTGCATCGCCGATCAGGAACAGTTTCTCGCCGAGCAGTAATTGTGACGACCGCGAACCGGTGCCCTGGGAGGATTTCCAGGCGATCTGCGTGCCGGTCACGTCGCCGATGCCGTCGGGCCGCACGGCCAGGAATTTCATGCCGCCTGCTGCGGTGTTGATGTAGACCAAACCGTGGGCAAACAGCGGACGCGCCGAGGCGTTCATGCCGCCGTGTCTCACCCGCCAGAGTTCCTCGCCCGACGTCGGATCGTAGGCGATCGTGGCGCCGGCGCTGGGGATGATCACCTGCTCGCGGCCCTGGCTCCTGATCACGGTGGCGGTGGGATAGGCCTTCTTGGCGTCGCCATCGGTCGTGCCGTAGTCGATGTTCCGATCCTTGCGCCACATGGTCTTGCCGGTCGTCTTGTCGAGGGCGACCACATACTGCACCAGAGAATCTTTCCCGATTCGGTGTCGAGGCAGGCGGTGCCGGCGCTGCCGTAATGCAGGTAGAGCCGATCGCGTTCGATCGCCGGAGTGCACGACGCGTAGCTGTTGAACGGGTGGCAGAACTGCGGCGCGGCGATCTCGAACACGGTGATGTCGTGCACGATCCGCCCGTTGTCACGAGCCACGGCCACCGCGGACAGCCGCGTGCCATCCTCCGTGGCATTCGAGAGCCAGACGAGGTCGTCCCAGATGACCGGTGACGACCAGGCCTTGCCGGGAATCGCTGTCTTCCAGGCGACCCCGCGGGACTCGCTCCACTCGACCGGGAGGTTGTGCTCCTGCGAGACGCCGTCCCCGGTGCCGCCGCGAAACTCTGGCCATGGCGTGGCGGCTACCGCGTGGTTCGCCGGAAGTGGCATGGTGAGCCACGCGCCGGTCACGCAGCAGCCGACCGCCAAGGCACGGCGAAAGCCGAGCCGGACCATCCAAACCAGATCAGGAGCAGTCAGCATCGTGATGCATTCCGGAGGAGAGTGTGGTTGGCGTGTCGCTGTCCATGATAAGAAACGATAAGAAATGGGCGACGCGGGCACCCTGCCGTCATCGCGATTCGTTGCCACCATCGGATGTGCCCGGCTGGCCCGTTTGGAACGTGTCAACATACACCAGGTCGGCCACGGAGCCGTCGTTGGTCCAGAACCGGGCCCGGATGGCATAGAGCCGGTCCTTCTCGACGATGCAGGCAAACGGCTCGCGATATCGCACGCCTGGGTTGAGCTGGTAGCAACCGTTGGCGAAGTCTTCGTTGGAAGCCAGCAGGTTGCGTTTGCGTAACAGTGGCTTCGGATTGCCGTCCCCGGCAGTCCAGTCAAACCAGGGGACGGACGGATCGGCTGCATCGGCAGCGGGCTGCCTGGCTGTGGTCGAACCGTGACTGAGCGGCTCGATCTCGACGATCGAAATCTCCAGGCCGAGGTTTTGATCGCTATTCCCGTGAGGGAATTTCGGCTTAATGGCGACCTTGCCGATGTTCCGCAGGAATATGTCGACGTTCAGGAGCACCTTGTCGGTGCGCAGCGCGTGGACGCTGGGTGAGACGTTCACCTCCATCGTGGGGTCGTGGGTTCGCTCCACCGTGAAGTTGGTGTAGGTCCACCATGCTGCCACGATCAGGGCGATGCCACTCAAAACCTTGCCCACGAGGTCGGCCCAGAGTCGGGCCAGTTCGAGGCGATCCAAACGTGTGTCTTGTTCCATGCGCTCGTCCGTGAATCGGCAGTTCATCCATGACATGGTCGCGAAACCATGAGGATTGTAACCATCACTCGACAACACGCACGAACGCGTCGGTGGCAAGCGGCGCTCACTTGGGCTGCCAGCGCTCGTCGAAGAAGCCCGACGCGAGGATCTTTCCGGGAAGTTGCGTGTCGCGTCCTTCCGTGGTGCTCACGATGGCCCAGTCGGGAAGCATTGGAATCTGGCGGGCGTTGTTGAGGTAGGCGTATTCGCGGAACGTGAAACCGCTGTTGAGGACGATGGAGCGGTCGGGATTGAGCGGGTTGGGGTAGATGAGAATCGGCACGGCGGCGGCCGCATCGACACGGTGCGGACCGATTGACCAGGCGTCGCCGTCGCGCCGCAGCGGCAGCCCCGGCATCACCCGCGCGATGAGAGGATTGGAATCGGCGGTGCCAAACAGAATAAGGTTCCGGTCGGCGATGTCGTGCGCGGAGACAGCAGCGGCTTTTCGCTCGATGACATCGCCACGGAAGTGTCGCCGCCACTCGCGGATAGCGCGGGCATATTCCTCCCTGGCCCAGACTTCGACAGGGGAGGCTTCGACAGGTGATGCTTCGTCGGGCGTCGCCTCGGGGCCGACGAATGACCTGCCCCCCTTAAACAGCACCGCTTCCAGAGAGAGAATCTGGGGGTGGAGCAAACCAAGGGAGGCAACCAATGCCACGCGGAAAGAAGGAACTGGCTGAGCAGATCATCCCCAAGCTTCGAGAGGTCGAGGTTGAG
>JAPLNQ010000114.1 GCA_026401075.1 Planctomycetia bacterium | reverse complement strand
TTACTCCCAATTCGCCGCCACCTACTTCGACTCCACCGTCTCGCTCGACCTCACTCCCCTCTACGAGCGTTTCCTCAACAATCTCCCCTCAGGCGCCCTCATCCTCGATCTCGGCTGCGGCTCCGGCCGAGACACCAAGCATTTCCTCGCCAATGGATACCGAGTCCACGCCATTGACGCTTGCCCGGAACTAGCCGCCCTTGCCACCAAACACACCGGCAACAAGGTAGAACTAGCCAGCTTCCACGACATCACCACCGAGTCCCGCTACGACGCCATCTGGGCCTGCGCCAGTCGCGTTGGCGCTTCGGCGATCGACGCGGCGATCAGAGCGATCGCCACGGCTCGCCGCGCCCGGCGTTGCCAAGCTGCGGCCTTGCGGCGAATGGCCCTGATGCGGGCGGCAGCACGTTTCCCGGAACGATTGGCAGATTTTTCCATCGCTGTCATATCCGTCGCGGTCGCCAGTGGCCCGTGCAGGAGAGTCCCTGCGCGGAAAAACCGGCATGGTCGTCGGAAGTGATCGACCCACCGTCACCCGATCCATGAGCATTTCCGGCAGGAAGGCCGGGATCGCTAACAACACAGAAAACCCCCCAGCATTCCCAGGCCTCAAGGGCGGACCGGGGCGTGGGATAGGCCGGCGATAGCCGACCGCTTATAAACGGAGGTGGCGATCGATGCAGCAGCCCAATCACCCCATTTTCCGGCTTGTCCCATGTGGCAGTTCCAGAACCACGACGCGCTCCTCTTCGACTGCGACGGCACGCTGGCCGACACCATGCCCGCCCACTATCGCGGCTGGCGAACCGTGACCGACGCCCACGGCATCCCCTTCGATGAGGACCGTTTTTATGCCTTGGGCGGACGGCCCACGCGGGACATCGTCGCCACCCTGGCCGCCGAGAAGGGCATCACGATCGATATTGAGCAGGCCGTGCACGCAAAGGAGCAGGCCTTCCTCGCCCAACTCGCCCACGTGCTGCCGATCGATCCGGTCGTGTCGGTGGTGCGTCGTTCGCGGGGCAGGGTGCCGATGGCCGTCGTCACCGGCGGCTTCCAGCGGGTCTGCCGGCAGATCCTTGCCCATGTCGGCATCGCCGATGCCTTCGATACGATCGTGGCCAGCGAAGACACCTCGCGGCACAAGCCCGACCCCGATCCATTCCTGGAAGCCGCCCGCCGGCTCGGCGCCCGGCCGGAGCGGTGCGTTGTCTGGGAAGACAGCGACCTTGGCATCGAAGCAGCACGACGGGCCGGCATGGAGTGGATCGACGTGCGTTCGTTTCACCGGCCAGAGCGGCTGACCTGATGACACCTCCAGCCAACCCCGCGACCCAGGCCGCCGTCACGCTCGACGACATCCGGCAGGCCCACGAGCGGATCCGGTCGGGCATCTACCGGTCTCCTTGTCCGCCCAGCATTCCGCTCTCCGACCTCACGGGCTGCAAAATCTGGTGCAAGCTCGACCTGCTCCAGCGAACCGGCAGCTTCAAGGAGCGCGGCGCCCGCAACGCGCTGCTCCTGCTTGATCCCGCCCAGCGGGCCCGCGGCGTGGTGGCCGCGTCGGCCGGCAACCATGCACTGGGCCTCGCCTACCACGGCAAGCTGCTTGGCATCCCGGTCACGGTGGTGATGCCGCGGTTTGCACCGATTGTGAAGGTGGCCACCTGCCGCAAGCTCGGCGCCCGGGTCATTCTCGAGGGCGACTCGTTTGACGACGCCCGCCGCCTGGCGGTCGAGATGGCCGAACGCGACGGCCTGAACCTCGTGCACGGCTTCGACGACGCCCGCGTGATCGCGGGGCAGGGGACCATGGCCCTGGAGATCCTCGAAGATGTGCCCGACGCCGAGGTGATCGTCGTGCCCACCGGAGGGGCGGGCCTCTTGGCTGGCGTGGCCACCGTGGCCAAGAGCCTCCGGCCCGACATCCAGATCATTGCCGTCGAGCCCGCCGCGGCCGGCAGCCTGAGCGCATCGCTGGCGGCAGGCCGGCCGACGCAGGTGCCCACGCGGCCAACCCTCGCCGATGGTCTCGCGGTGGGCAAGGTTGGGGCCCTGCCGCTCGCGATCGCCGCGCCGCTTGTCGATCGCGTGGTGACCGTCGGCGAAGAGGCGATCTCCCTCGCGGTGCTGCGACTCCTCGAACTCGAGAAGACCGTCGTGGAAGGGGCCGCGGCAGCGGCGCTGGCCGCAGTGATGGGCGAACTTGGCAAGGAGCTTGCCGGCCGCAGGGTCGTGCTCCTGCTCTGCGGCGGCAACATCGATCTCACGATCCTCGACCGCGTGATCAAGCATGGGCTGACGACCGACGGCCGGCTCTGGCGGTTTACGACGCAGGTGACCGACCGGCCGGGCGGCATCGCCAAGCTCACCGCGGCGATCGCCGCGGCGGGCGCCAGCGTGCAGGAGATCGTGCACGACCGGGCCTTCTCCGGGCCCGACGTGTTTGTGACGAGCGTGGAAGTGACGGTCGAGACCTCCGACCGCGATCACTTGGTCGCCCTCTACGATCACCTCCGCGCCGCCGGGTTTTCAGTGGTCCCCTCCACCGCCTCGGGCGCCGTGCCAACGCGACACGGCGGTTGAGGCTTCCAGCCACTGGTAAACCCTACCGGTTGTGGCGACCGCGGCATGGGCAGTCATTTTTCTGATGCGATCCCTGTGGCCCGGGCGATACCAAGCGATGCGGCGAAGGCCGGTCGCCGCCCAGCAGGCAGGAGCATTGCCAATGATCAGCCACCAGAATGGCCTTCTCTCTTCACCGGCGAACGCGGTTCCCACCGAACAGGAAGCCCTCCGCGAGCGAGAGCGTCTTCGGCGCGAGCTGCTCAAGCGGATCATCAGTCGGGAGACGCGTCGGCAGTCCACACGCGGCACGTCGCGATAGCTGCATGGAAAACGGTGCCTGGCACCAAATTTGGGTAAGGCGGGTAACCATTTTGCCCAAAGCACCCATATTTGGTGCCTGGCACCTTTTTGTGTTGGTGTGGCTGCTCGCTGTGGCGGCGCTTCCGGCAGATGCCCAGCTGCCGTGGGGCTTTGGCCCGCAGCCCCAGCCCAACGCCAACTGGGAGCCCGAAGCCTTCTCCGACTATCTGCTCAGCGGGCAGACGCCGCACCCGGCGGTGGTGCGGATCGTGGCCGCGGAGAAGGCCGGGGCCTCACTCGGGTCGGGTGTGCTTGTCGATGCCAACCGCGAGCAGGCGCTCGTGCTCACCAACTGGCATGTCGTCCGCGACAGCCGGTCGGCCGTGCTCGTGCAGTTTCCCGACGGGTTTCAGACCGCCGGTACCGTTGTCCGCTGGGACGAGGCGTGGGACCTGGCGGCGCTGGTCATCTGGCAGCCACCGGCGACACCGGTTCCCCTGGCAGCCACGCCCCCCGCGCCCGGCGACCTGCTCACGATCGCCGGCTATGGCCGCGGACCCTATCGCGCCCAGACCGGCCGCTGCACCGAGTATCTCTCACCGGGGACGGGCTACCCGAAGGAGTTCGTTGAACTGTCGGCTGGGGCCAGGCAGGGCGACTCGGGCGGACCGATTCTCAACGAACGCGGCGAACTCGCCGGCGTGCTCTTCGGTCAGAACAATGGCCACACGATCGGCAGCTGTTCCACGCGGCTGCGCACGTTCCTGGCCAGCGTGGGCTCAAGCGGTTTTACCGCCGCGGCGGCCGCCGCCTACGCCGATGCCAGGGCGGTCGACAACGGCGGGCGTGGAGCCGAACATGCCTCACGGGTCAGGATGGCTGCGGCCACCATCAACGGTCCTGGCCAGCAGTCACAGCCCATGGCATCTGCAACACCGGGCACCAACACCGGCGCACTGCAGCCGCCGCAGGAGTTCGCTCACTATGGAGCCATGCCTCCGAATGCCGCACCATTCGCCTCCGGTAGCCTGCGGCCGCCCGCTCAGCCGAGTTGGCTACCCTCTGCGATCAGCCTGCCCACCAGGGACGAACTGGCTGCCATTTTCGACGTCACCACCAACGGCCAGGCGATGCTGTCGGCCGTCGGCGGCCTCGCCCTAACGGTCCTCGGAGTGCGCACCCTCTTCGGCGGCCGTCGCAAAGGGCCAACATCGCGAGAAACGTCCCGTGAAGTGTTTCGGGAGGACTGAGACCGCCAGAATCCCTCACTCGTGCGTCGGGCTCGCACAGACGTTCGTATACGTCGATACTTAAAGTTGCATGACACAGCCTGACCCTGCCGCCGCCCACCACGACAACCTCTCCGGACGAAGCCTCGGAGGCTACCGGCTCCTGCGCCGGCTGGGACGCGGCGCGATGGGCGATGTCTATCTGGCCGAGCAGCAGTCGCTCGGGCGGCAGGTGGCGGTGAAGGTGCTCCGCAGCGACCGCGCCCTCCATCCGGGTGCCGTGGAGCGATTCTCCCAAGAGGCCCGCGCCGCCGCGGCGCTCGTGCATGGCAACATCGTGCAGATTCACGAGGTGGCCTGCGTCGACGGCGTTCACTTCCTCGCCGAGGAATATGTGGCCGGTCCGTCGCTGAAGGCGTGGCTGTTGGCCCGCGGTCCGCTTGATGCGATCCAGGCGATCAGCGTGCTGTCGCAGGTTGGCTCGGCACTCGTGAAATCGGCGCAGGCCGGGATCGTGCATCGCGACATCAAACCCGAAAATCTGCTCGTCACACCGGCTGGTGAAGTGAAGGTCGCCGACTTCGGTCTGGCCCGCGTGCTCGAGGATGATCTGGAACTGACGCAGCAGGGCATGGCGCTGGGCACGCCGCTCTACATGAGCCCGGAGCAGGCCGCGGGCCGGCCGGTCGATGTGCGCAGCGATCTCTATTCCCTCGGGGCCAGTGTCTATCACCTGCTCGCTGGCCAGCCGCCGTTCACCGGCTCCACCTCGCTCGCCGTGGCGCTCGCGCATCAGCGGGAGCAGCCGATGCCGCTGGCCGCCTTTCGGCCGGAGTTGCCAGCGGGGCTGGGGCGGATCGTGGAGCAGCTGCTGGCAAAGCGTCCGGAGGAGCGTTGCGAATCGCCGACGGAACTGCTTCAGGCTGTCGAGGCGGTGGAACTGGCGATCTCGACGGGTTCACGGCACGGGCGGCTGCCGCTGGCCTGGGACGGGGAGATCGTCGATTGGAAGCCAGCCACGACCTCGGCCAGCGTGGCTCGCATGGCGGCTCCCACGCTTGCCTCGCGGGCGCAGGCTCAGACCTCCCGGCTGCGTGAGGCGACGCAGCATCTGCAGGAGTCGGCTGATCGGGAGCATCGCGAACAGGCATCGAGCCGTCGGGAACGGTCACGTCGGACGTGGCTTCTGGCGGGGGCGGCGGCAGCAGCGTTGGCTGTTGGATTTGTGATTGGGCGGTCGCGTCCGCGCCGGTCGGAATTGTTTCGGCCGCGGCCTTGAATCAGGCCTATAAAATAACGGGAATTCAGGCAGAAACGCTGCGGTTCAAGTCTGCTTGACACCCCATCCGACACTGCTAGAACCTCTGGTGGAAAACAGGCCCATGCACGCCCCCATCGTCTAGAGGCCCAGGACGTCGGGTTCTCAGCCCGAAAACCGGGGTTCGACTCCCCGTGGGGGTACCTGAACACCTGTACATCTCGCGATCTGCGGGGTGTGCAGGTGTTTTTGTTTCGGGTGATCGCTCAGGATTGCATCTGACCTGCACTGAGTGGTCCGGAATTTGGTCCGGAATTCTTGATGCGCGTGACCGCACCCGCGGGGCGACTTCCGCACCGAGTCCCGCGACCCCTTTCGAGGCCCGCTCGAAGTCGTCGTCGGTGACCATGAGGTAATGGTCCTCGGCGACCTCCCTGGAGTTGCCCAGCCACGCGTGCACGACGTGGGCAGGCTCGCTCCGCATCAGTTCCGTCTCGCGGCTGGCCCGGAGGTTCACGAAGAGCTTGGGCCACTGGGCGACACTCGCACGGTCGAGGATCTTGAACAGGCCCGTGCGGAGGTTGACGTTGCCCGTGCGGCCACGTGGGACGACGTACATGGCCCCCGACGGTGCCTCGGCCCACGCCTGCTCGAGGTAGGGACGTATCTCGGGGAAGATCGGCACGACTCGCGTGCCGTGTCCGTCGATATGCTCCTTCTTCTTGACGATCACGGTGAAGCGGTTGTGTTCCCAGTCGATCCGCTCCCACGTCAGCTCCTCGAGCTCACTGGGGATGCGGAGGCCGGCGTACCGGGCCAGCACCACGATCAGCCGCCATTCGTTATCCGGGCAGGCCGCCAGGACGGCGTCGATCTTCTCGCGGCTCACGAAGAACTTCCGGGACGTGTTCCGCTGGGAACCGGCCCGGATCTTGGCGAAGGGGTTGTCGGCGATGAGCTTGCAATCTTTCGCGTACTCGAAGAACTGCCGGGCCCGCTTGACCTCGCGGGCGACCGTGGCCGTGGCGTATTTCTTGGCCAGCCACTCCCGGTAGTCCCGGGCCCGGCCGGCATGGATCTCCTCGACCGGCTCGTTGGTCCCGAAATGCGTGACGAGGAGCCGTCTGGTCGTCTGGTAGTTCCGCAGCGTGTTTGGCTTCAGCTTCGCCCGGCTTTGGATGTAGCGGTCGATATGGTCGCCGAGTCGAACAATGGTCTTCTCGGGAACGACAATCTCTTCCCGCGGAGCCACGAGCCCCGCCTTCACCAGTCGGGCATGAATCCCGTCGCTCAGCGAAGACACCCAGAGTGCCGTCTCGGCGTCGAGCGAATGGCCGGCGATCCTGGCGGCGACGAGAAGCTCGATCCTCACCTTCGCGCTCTCGGCCGTCCGCTTCGGGATCTTGCCGAGCCGGATCGTGATACGGCGGTTGTCGGGGGCGAGGAAACGAACTCGCCACGTCGACCCGCGGGGTCCCGTTTCAGCATCGAGTGTTGCCATGGTGAACCTCCTCTACAGAATCGACCAGTCAAGGCACTTCGGGTCTTCCACAAGATCATTCTCAGAAAGCGATTGCAAATCCTCGTCGCCGGGGCGGAGCCTTCTCTCAGGATCCCTCGGGGCCGATGTCGTTCGGCTCCGCACCTTCGAGCTTGGCCTTCAGCCAGGATTCCAGAGCTTCCATTGGGTACAGCGTGATGCGGTCGAGTCGGATGCACTTGATCTCGCCGGCTCTGGCGAGACGGTTGAGAGTCGAGGTGCTCAGCCCGAGGGCCTTGGCCGCATCCCGGGGGCGAAGGACCAGGCGGCGGGGCCCGCCGTCGGTTTTGCCGCCGCGGAAGAACGGGTTTTCCTTCGGGGCTCTGTCCGGGCAACGCGGGGAATGAGGCCGATCCGGCGACTCACAGTCTCTCATCTACAACTCCTTTCAGCGGCGTGACACGCGATTCATGATGGTCTATGACGCGTCATGAATCGCTCGTTTTTGAACCTGGGTTCACATCCTAAGGGCATGGGTTCAGGTCCCGCAGCACATTTTGTTGGCCCCGGATCCGCCCGCCGTTGCAACCGCGGGGGCAACCATCCCCAGGTGGTGGATATGCTGGGTTTCCGGGCCCCTCTGGTGCCATAACTTCGTTTCGCTCGGGTTTGGCGAAGTTATGGCACCAGGCCCTTCCGTCAGTGGCCGACTTCAAGGGGCCGAGCCGCCTCCCGAAACCGAAAACGGGAAAAAATCCAGGACCCCAACGTGACAAAACTCGCGCGGGGGCGGGGGGCGCTCCGGGGGGAGTCTTGGTGCCATGGTGCTGCCCGACTTGCGTTCCCCCCGACGGTTCCCCGCCGCCGACCCGGCCCGCGCGCCGCCGCCGGTCGAGTCCCCCGCCCCCGTCCCTCCCCCTCCCGGTCTGCCCCCTCCCGGGTCTGCCCCGTTC
>JAPLNQ010000087.1 GCA_026401075.1 Planctomycetia bacterium | reverse complement strand
AAAGTGACAGCATTCGCATGGGATGGCTCCGAGAGAGATGATCGACATCTCTACGCTCAGGAGTACCCCATGGTTCACAAAGGGTCAAATTTTCGGTCTTTTCCGATATTTCAACCGGCGGCAACAGGCTCTTTGGCAGCCATTTCGGCAGCCTGCATGTTGTTCATGAGCGGCCAGAGGGCGTCGATGTCGGGCTTGAAGAGGTCGCCGATCAGCACGTCGGTGATCAGACCCTTGCGGCCGGGATGCTCCCGGACGAATTTGCCGAAATTCAGACCATCGTAGAACTGGCAGACGAGTTTCCGCATCCGGTCCATGCCGGCGATATAGCCGGGGCCCCACGTGCCAAGCTGTGCCGCCGATGTGTTGCCTGCGGCGAGCCCTGCAGCGATGGCGTCAGCGGCCTGAGTCCCCGAAATCAGCGCCAGCAGAATGCCCGAGGAGTAGAGCGGGTCGAGGAAGCCGAAGGCATCGCCCACGAGCACCCAGCCATCCCCGGCCACCTGCCGGGAGCGGTAGGAGTATTCCTTGGCGGCACTGAACGGCGCCACCCGCCCGGCATGTGCGATCCGCGGCTGCAGGCCGAGGCAACGGTCGACTTCCTCGAAATAGATCGTTTCGAGTTCCTTGGAATCCCTGCCCTTGAAGAGATAGTCGAAGGGTGCAACCACGCCCACGCTGACGATGTCGTCCTGCAGCGGGATGAACCAGAACCAGCCGATCTTGCCCTTCGTCTGCATCACGAGCGTGGCACCCTCGTCGCGGCCGGTATCCCGCTTCGCCCCCTTCCAGTAGGTCCAAATGGCCGCCTTCTTCAGCACCGGGTCCCACTCCCGCAGGCCCAGCCGATCCTGGATCAGGCAACTCTGGCCAGCCGCGTCGACGACGACCGTGCAGCGAATCTCCTGCGTTACGCCCGCCTCGTCGATCGCCCGCACGCCCACCGCCCGGCCATTCTCGAAGAGCACGTCGAGCACGCGCATGCCCTCCCGCACATCGACGCCATGCTCCCGGGCATTGTCGAGCATCATCTTGTCGAATTCAGCCCGCGTCACCTGCCAGGTCTGCGAGCTTTCGTGCGGCTTGTAATCGCCGAAGTAAAACGGCTCGGAGAGCTTGCCCTGCTCGGTGACGAACTGCACGCTGTGCTTCTCGACAAACCGGCTCCCCTGAAGCTTGGGGAGCATGCCGAGGCGATCGAGCACCCAGAAGGTCTCGGGGATCAACGATTCGCCGATGTGATAGCGGGGAAAATGCTCGCGCTCGAGCAGTTGCACCCGAAAGCCTGCCTTGGCAACAAGCGTCGCGACGGTAGCCCCGGACGGACCGCCACCGATCACCACAACATCGGGCCGAACGGCGTCGATCATCACGCTGTCTCCTTCTGAACCTCTACCCTTTTATAGCATCGGCAGAAGGTCCAGACAGGGTCGAAAAGATCGCTGAACAATCACTTTTGCCGCTGGAATTCCAACGGCTTGGCTTCCTTGGGGGCCCCCACGAGCGTGAAGTCGAAGGCATCAGCCCCCTTCGACTGTACCTTTCCCACCATGGAGCCAGCCTTCTCGGTATTGAGGGCGATCGCGTCACGGGCCGTTTCGACGGTGCCCGACAGTTCGACCGCCGGCCGGCCCGCGGGGGCTGCCTTCCAGGTGAACTTCGAATCCTCCGTGATTGTCAGCATCACGGTGTCCTTGCCACTTGTGGCCTTCCAAGTGCCCACGAGGTCGGTCTCGGGGCCGGCCGGCGCCGCGGTGGCTGCTGGTGAAGCAGCGGCGGACGGGCTGGCCGGTTGCGTCGCTTCCGCCTTCGGCTCCTCCGGCGGCGTGATCGCCTCGAGCTGCCGCTTGGCGACCAGGTCACCCGGCTGCTTCGCCACGACGATCTTCAGCGCCTCGGCCGCCATGTCGGCATGGCCACCCACGAGGTAGTGATACGCCAGCACAAAGTGGCCCGACGCACTGTCGGGATTGGCGCGACAGAAGTCTTCGAGTTTGCGGAGGTGCGCCGTGTAGGCATCGACCGAACCGTAGACGTTGCTGATCGTCGTCCAGTCCATGCCCGGCGCGGAGACGAGCACGGAGTTGAGCGTGGCCGCCGCCTCGGGATAGCGGCCGAGCGCGAAGAGCGTGAGCGCCCGCACCTCGTGAATCACCGAATCCTTGGGCGAAGCCTTCACAGCCCGATCAAAGCCGGCAAGAGCACCCGCGTAGTCACCCGCCTTGAACTTGGCCAGCGCGTCGTCGACCGCGGTATTTGCCTCGTTGTTGACCGGCGCGGCCGTCGCGTTGTCGCCGGCACCACCGGCAGCGGTGCCGCCCACGCCGCCCTGGGCGTCGCTCGAGTTCGAAAGGTCGCCGTCGTTGGTGATGTAGTTGTTCACGACCACCGGCTGCGAGTAGTCATAAGGGGACGACGCCGCCACTGCAGCCGGGATCGAGGAATAGTAGGGGTTCACATAGCCCCCACCGCCGTAGCCCATGCTGCCGTAGCCGAGGCCCCAGCCGCCGATCGTGGAGGCAAGGCCCCACGTCGCAGCGCCGAAGGCCAAGGGCGCCCACCAGCCACCGCCGTAGTTGTTACCCCAGTTACCGTTCCAGCAGCCGCTGTACCAGCCGCCGTAGTGCGGATTGACGAAGCCGTCGTTCCAGTTGTTGGCCCAGCCGCCGCCGTAGCCGCCGTCATACCCCCAGCCGCCGCCATAACCACCACCGCCATACCCGCCGCCTGGGTAGCCCCAGCCACCGCCGTAACCACCGCCATTGACGTTGATGTTGTTGAAGTTGTTGTTGCCGCCGATGGTGTTGCCAATGTTGTTGCCGATGCCGTTCCCAATGCCATTGCCAACATTGTTGCCAAGGCCGTTGCCGATGCCGGGGCGATTGCCACCGATGCCGGGACGGTCACCACCGATACCGGGCCGGTTCCCGTTCGGCCCACCGCCACCGATCTGACCGGGAAGAGTCGTCGGACGGTTGCCACCGCGGATGCCGGGACGGTTGCCTCCGCCGAGTCCACCGCCAGCGCCAGGGCCAACCTGACCGGGGAGCGTCGTGGGCCGATTCCCGCCACCCACACCAGGACGATTTCCACCCGCGAGTCCACCGCCACCGCCAGTGCCGGGCCCGATCTGGCCGGGCAGGGTTGTCGGACGGTTCGGTCCACCACCGGCCAACCCACCACCGCCGAGCCCCGGCGTTGGAAAGGGCTTGGTGGTGGGCATACCACCGAGGCTGGGCCGATCGAGGGGCCGCGTTGACAGACCGGGACGGCTGCCTGCTCCACCCCCCATGCCAGGAAGCGTCGTGGCACCGCCGGGACCGATGCCGCCCGGACGCTGACCCATGCCCATCCCACCGGGACGCTGCCCCGGTTGCGGAAAGGCAGCCGCTGGCCGATTGGCAAACCCACCGCCAGGCATACTGGCGGCTCCGCCGTTCAGCCCACCCGGAAGACCAGCGGGCCGATTGAGCCCACCCAATCCGCCACCGGGCTGCAGGCCGGGGCGGTTCATCCCGCCGATGTTGCCCGGTAGGCCCGCCGGTCTGTTCAGTCCGCCCGCACCAACTCCGGGCGTGCCACCCGGACGCATCGTGCCCAGGCCCGGCCGCGGAGAGCCCATGCCTGGCCGCTGCTGCATTCCGGGAGCCGGTCGAATCCCGGCGCTCGGCAGCGACGGCCGCGACATGTTGGACATGCCACCCATGTTGGGCCGCTGGAAATTTGGCTGCTGCGCCTGCATGCCACCCATGTTAGGCCTCTGCATCTGAGGTCGCTGCTGCATCTGAGGTCGCTGCTGCATCTGAGGTCGCTGCTGCATCTGGGGTCGTGCCTGCATCTGCGGCCGCTGCATCGGCGCCGCCGGTCGTGCCATCGGCGCCGCCGGTCGTGCCATCGGCGCCGCCGGACGCGACATCGCCGGACGAGCACCGCCGCCCGCGCCTCCCCGGCCACGCTGAGCACCGTGCACCACAACGGGAGCGGCCACGAGCACCATCACGCAGGCACAAGCAAGCAATCGTCGCATTCCAGTCACCCTTTCGATGAAACCAGGTCAGTTCTTTGAGACGCTGTCCGCACCCTCTGCGAATCACACTGCCGGCCAAGGCACACTCGGTGCAAGCCCCGCAGCAACATCCTGCCCGCCGCCATCACTTCGCCGCTGGCACCACCACCGGTGTGCCCGCCGGCTTCGCCGCCGCCGCCCCCGGCTGGGGCGGCTTCCGCGCGATCACGAGTTCGAAGTCGGGCTCCTCGCCACCGGCCACGATCCGGTCGGTGCTCCTCACCACGAAGTGATCCTGATCCTTGACCGTGAATGTCACCGTGGCAGATGCCGTGCTGGCATCGGGCATCGTGGCCTCCGTCTTCGCCACCCAGCCGTTGTCGATCTGTGTCCACTCGCCGTGACTGAATCCGCCATCAGAATCAAAGGTCCACGACCGCAGCACGCCCTCCACGGGATCCCAGCCGATTCGCTGCACACTCTTTGATTCGGGCTGTCCGCCCACGCTCAGCACATAGTCGCCGAGAATGTAATTGCCGTCCTCGCTCCAACTGAAATTGATCGCCGTGCGTCCCTCCGGACTCTCATCCACCCAGTCGCCGACCAGGAATGAGAGCGGTTGCAGCATCTCCTCTGCCGTCGGAGCCGGATCATCGGCAAACTCTCGGTACGAGGCGATGGGCCACTTGTCGCCGACCTTGTCGCGGACAGCGATATACCGCATCTGGGCCTCCGCCGCGCCCGCCTCGGCGGTGATCTGCCGGACACCTTCTTCGACCGCGAGGCTGTCGCCGATCGAACGGACGGAGGTCACCTCCATGGCCATCGCAGCCTTGGGAAACTTCTCGAAGAAGGCCTTAAAGACCGCGGTGATCTCGGACCGGCCGGTGTAGACGTTGCCATTCTCGTCAACGAGTTCGCCCTTCTCCATAAAGAGGGCTGCCACGCCGGCCGGATCGGCAGCATTGAAGGCCTTGACGGTGGCCTCCATCTCGCGGCGGATCATCGCTTCGAACTCGGGTGATGCTGCCACATCGGCCGTGACCGTCTCGGTGGCCTTCGCCGGCACGACCACTGATTGCACCTCGGCGCCGACCATGACGCCCGCCGGCATGAGCGCGGCCAGGAGCAACCACTCCGCCCCCTGCCGTCCACTTCGGAGGCCCGTTTTGACCACGTTCATACTGCCCTCGTCTTCGGTGTCAGTTGCTTGGATGAATATTCCCGGAGCACGTAGCGAAGCATTTTCTTTCCAAGCTTGCAAGCAGTGGACAAGATCCCCGCTGGCGAGCGGCCCGCGCGATGGTACTGACGGGGGGCAGTCTCCCACCGTTCCGCTTGTCTCCCGCTTGCCCGGAAGACGTGCCAGCGGATAGGTTTTCCGAAGTCCTTTTCCGTTCAGCACAGTCGCGTCGGCCCCCAGAAAGCTTCCCTATGGAACTGCCCACCAATCAGGCCGCTAAGCAGGCTCTGTCGATCTTCGAAGAATTCAAGAACTTTGCCTTCAAGGGAAACGTCATCGACCTCGCCGTCGGCGTGATCATCGGCGGTGCCTTCGGCAAGATCGTGTCGAGCATGGTCGACAACCTGATCATGCCGGTGGTGGGTGTGGTTCTCCCCGGCAACAACGGCTACGAGAAATGGGCGATCACGATCGGCGAGAAGACGATCCCCTACGGCAAGTTCCTCGGCGACATCGTCAGCTTTCTCATCCTGGCCCTGGCCCTGTTTATCTTCATCGTGAAGTTCCTGGGCTGGATCATGAAATCGAAGGCCGCCGAGGTTGCCGTCGAGCCGGCGCCGACAAAGGATCAGGAACTCCTCACCGAGATCCGCGACCTGCTTAAGCAGCAGGGCCGCTAGTCAAATGCGGCCGTGATGCGGATTCCCTCGCTTGCGCGTCGGGCTTGCATGAACGGTCCCATAAAAGCCCCCGGCGGAAGCCGGGGGATTCTGCGTGTGAAACTCAGCCCGAAACGCCAGCGGCGACAGGGCCGAAAATGGTCCGCTTGGCCACGCTCCACCAGCCCGGGCGGTCGAGTTGCAGATACGGCGAATCGGCCGGCAGCGTGGCGACCAGATGGGCGTGCGCCTGCTTCAGGTTGTGGTAGGGGAGCGATGGGAAGAGGTGTTGCACGAGTCCATGATGTGCGACGCGAGGTCCACCCGGCTGCCGTCGCCCTCGAAATGATGGTCAGCCAGTTGTCGTAGCTGATTGAGCACCACGGTGCCCACGGCCAGCGCGTACAGCATCGGCACACGAGTCCAGTCGTTGACGCCCAGCACCACCAGCAGCGGGATCATTGCCGCCCGGAGAAAACAGGGAATCTCCACTGCCAGGATGGCGCGGCGATCGGCAGGTGTCAGCTTCCGCTCATACAGCCTGTTGAACGTGAGCGAGGAGGCTCGCGAGAGCGTCCACTCGCGGAGCCGCGGATGGAGAAAGGTGAGCGGCGTGAGCAGAAACCGCAGGAAAACGAGCAGCGGAAACACGAGCACGTAGAGCGTGTATCCCAAGAGGCTCGCCGGATTGCCCGACTCCAGGCAGTTGGCGACATATTCGGGATCCTCCGGCGTGCCGTAGAACCGCTGGCTGTGATGGTCGCGGTGGTGACGTGTGAAGAACGGGCTGGGAGTGAGCGTCATCACGCCCGCCAGCAGGTTCCATGCCCCTTTGAAGAGCGTCATCTCGTGCTGCCCGAGATGGCAGACTTCGTGAATCAGTGATCCCAGCCGATAGAGCCAGAAAGCCGCCAGCGGAAACGCCAGCAGTTGCGGCCAGGAGCCAAAAGGCAGCGTCAGATAGGCGGCTGCCGCGGTGTAGGCGGCGACCAGACTGAGCAGAAAGTCGGCCCAATACCGGGCGGGTGACACCCGAAAAAAGTCGGTGTCGGCGTTACGAATTGACTGCCGCACCTCGTGGATCCACCCCACCGAATCGCCCGAAGACTCCACCTCGTTGGGGAGTTCCGCGATGGCCGATGCGTTCTGCATACGTTCCGCCTCCGATGCCAATGTTGAAACAGAATAGTTCACCACAGATTCCCCGCCGAGGCCAGCCCAGCCGTTATTCCCTGAAACCAACGGCTCAAAAGACGAGGAGGCTGGGCGCCAGGCGCCCAGCCTCCTCTTGTTTACAACGAGCTATTGGAGCAATCGCAGCAATTACTTGCAGCGACGGCAGCCCTTCTTGCAGCCCTTCTTGCAGCCCTTCTTGCAACCCTTGCTGCAGCCAGCACCGGCAGCGGCACCGCAGTCGCCGCAAGCCGAAGCCGAACCAGCAGCACCGGCGTCGCCGCAGCTGCCGCAGGCACCAGCAGCACCGGCCGAGCCGGCATCGCCACAGCCACCGCAGGCGTTCTCAACGGCCACCTCGACGGCGACCATCACGCACTTCTGCACGGGCACTTCCTTCGTCACCTGGGTGGGGACGCGGACCGTGTAGGTCGACGTCTTCGTCTCAGGCACGCAGTCGTACGCCGTGACCGAGTAGCTCTCGGTCTTCTGCTGCGGAACCATGACCGTGTAGGAAACTTCCTTGGTCATGGTCTCGGGCACGCACTTGGTCACCTGGTACTCCCGAGTCTTCGACTCGGTGCGGTACTTCGTGACATTGACCGTGCGGCTCTTCTGCTCAGGCACCATCTTCGTGACCGTGTAGGTCCGGGTCCGCTCTTCCGGCACGCAGGTCGTGACGGTGTAGTTGGTGTAGTTCCGAGTCTTCTCCTCGGAACGGTACTTGGTGACGTTGACCATGCGGGTCTGGGTCTCGGGAACGCACTTGGTGACCGTGTAGTTCCGAGTCTTCTCCTCGGCACGGTACTTGGTGACGCTGACCGAGCGGGTCTTCGTCTCCGGCACCATCTTCGTCACGGTGTAGTTCCGAGTCTCACGGTGTAGTTCCGAGTGTTCTCCTCGGAACGATACTTGGTGACGTTGACCGAACGGGTCTTGGTCTCGGGAACCATCTTGGTCACGGTGTAGGAACGAGTCCGCTCTTCAGGGCGGCACTTCGACACCGTGTAGGTGCGGGTGCGCTCTTCGCTGCGGGTCTTGTTCACGTTCACCATCCGGCTCCGCTGCTCCTGACGGCACTTGCTGACCGTGTAGGAGTAGGGAACTTCTTCGGTCGTGCACTGGTAGGACGTGACCGGGACTTCCTTCGTTTCGCACGTCGGAACCCAGACACGCTTGCAGCACATCTTCGGGGGGCACGGGCAGCCAGAAGCGTCGGTGCCGCTCGAAGCGACCTCAACCTGCTGCGACTCCCAACGACCACCCTTGACCTGCACCGTCTTCATCGACTGGACAGCGACCCGCTTCTGCACGGTCCGGCTGCCGGTCATCTCTTCGGTGTAGGGCACGTTCACCATGGAGGTCTGCTCGACCTGCTCGGTGTACGGAACCTGAACCGTGTAGGTCGAGACCTTCTCTTCGGTGTAGGGGACCATCACCGTGTAAGTCGAGGTCTTCTCCTCCTGAACCGGCACGTTCACCGTGTAGGACTGTTCGACCGACTCGGTGTAAGGGACCTGGACCGTGTAGGTCGAGGTCTTCTCTTCCTGCTTCGGAACCATGACGGTGTAGGTGGAGGTCTTCTCCTCCGACACCG
>JAPLNQ010000263.1 GCA_026401075.1 Planctomycetia bacterium | reverse complement strand
GAACAACTCCATTCTCGCCTTGAGGTCTTCTTGTTGCGCTGAGTCAGTTGGCACGGCCGCCAGCCTGCAGTGCTAGCATTGATGTGCTGGCATGTGATGCGGTTGCCACGAAAGGACTTGCGGCTATCTTCGTGCCATTCGGGACGCAGCTCTTTTTCACGCTCTTCCTTCGACCGACTTGTCCTCGGCTTTTGAAAAAGAGCTGCGTCCCCTTTTCCTTCGCGGCTACGCATACGATGCGGCGAGCCGACGCAGGGCGGCGATGCCCCGGTCGAGCATCGCATCGGAGACGGTGTAGGCGATCCGGAAGTGGCTGTCGGCTTGGCCAAACACGCTGCCCGGCACCACGAGCATCTTCTCCCGCTCGACGGCCCGTTCGGCAAAGGCCTTGCCCGAACCGCCAGGCGCCTCTGGATAGAGGTAGAACGCTCCGCCCGGCTGCACGAACCGGTAGTGGTCACGCAGGCCTTCCATCAGCTTGTCTCGCTTTCGCCGGCACTCGGCTAGCGGCAGATCCATCGGGGAGTCGAGCGCCGCCAACGCCGCCCATTGGCCCACCTGCGGAGCGCAGACGAACGTGTATTGCTGCAGCATGGTGCAGGCATCCACAACCGCCTTCGGCCCGTGCACCCAGCCCACCCGCCAGCCGGTCATGGCGTGTGACTTTGAGAAGCCGTCGATCACGACCACCGACTCGGAGTGCAGGGCAGGGGAGGCGAAGGGGGCGTCGTAGCAGTAGGAACGGTAGAGCTCGTCGCTGATCAGCGTCGCACCCCGCGCATCCGCCAGGTGCGCCAGGCCGCGGACCGTGTCTGCATCGACCACGACGCCGGTGGGATTGGCGGGCGTGTTGAGCAGGATCGCGCGGGTGGCGGGGGTCATCGCCGCCGCGACCTGATCGACATCGATGCGGAAGGTCGGCGAGGTGTCGATCACCACGCACCTGCCACCGAGAAACTCGATCAAGGGCCGATACATCACGAACGCCGGTTCGAAGATGATCACCTCGTCACCGGGATCGATCAGGGCCATCAGTACCAGCGCCAGTCCGCCGCTCGAACCGCTCGTCACACAGAGCCTGCGGTCGGCCTGGCCCAGCTCATCTTGGACCTGCTTCTCCAGCCGTTCGCGGAGCGCGGCGATGCCCTGCGTGGGCGTGTAGCCATTCCGGCCGGCATCGATGGCCGCCTTAGCGGCCTCGCGGGCAGCCGGCGGCATCTCGAAGTCGGGCTGGCCGATCGAGAGGTTGATGGGGTCTTGGAGTTTCGCCGCGAGGTCGAAGACCTTGCGGATGCCAGATGAGTCGAATGCACCCGCCCGTTTCGAGATCACGCCGCCTCTGGCTGAAAAGTATGTTGGCGGTGAATTCAAGGCCGCTCAGCCCGCCTTCTTGAAGATCGCGTCCAGCCGCTCGCCGAGTTTCTCGCCTCGGGCATCGAGCGTGATCACGTTGCCATCCCGGCCGATCAGCACCACCGTCGGGATGCCGCTGATGCCATAGAACGTGGCGAGAGGGTGCTGCCAGCCATCCCCCTTCGGCTCCTCGAACAGGATCGGCCACGGCAGCTTCTGATCGGTGACGAACTTCTCAAGCGCCTCACGCTCCTGATCGAGGCTGATGCCAACCACTTCGAAGCCATCCTTGTGGTACTTCTCATATTGCTCGAGCACGTTGGGGATCTCGGCCACGCACGGCCCGCACCAGGTGGCCCAGAAGTCGACGAGCACCACCTTGCCGACCAGCGTCTTCTGGTCGAACGGCTTCCCGTTCAGAAGCGTGCCGTTGATCTCCATCGGATGGCCCGGGAGTGAGAGACGGCGAAGCGTGCCGGTAAAGCCCTCGCCCATCTTTTGAATCTGCTCGTTCGAACTCTTGGCCATGGCCGGACCGAAGCTGCGGTAGGCCGCCGCCGCCACCGCCTCACCGCCGGGCATGTGCTCGAACGCGCCGGCCAACTGCATTGCCAGGCCGGCCGACTGAACGTCGTCTGGATCGGCTGCGAGCATCGCCGCCGTCTTCGCCACGAGACCTTCGGCTGCCTTCGCATCGCCCGAAGACAGGATCTGCTGTGCCTCGCTCACGAGCACCAGCCGCTGGGCCTCCTTGGCCAGATCTTTCGAAGGGCTGTTGATCAGGGTTGCGGCATAGGTCGCCATATCGGCGGCGGCCTTCTCGTCGCCAAACCTGCCGAGCATCATCAGGCTCTCAAGCTTCATCTTCGCGGCCGGATCGTGCAGCGGATCGGCGGGCTTCACCTGCGCGAGAATCTTGTTGGCAGCCTGCAGCGAGACGGCGGCCACATCCTGCATGTAGGCCATCATTTCCTTCCGCGATGCCGGTCTGACGTTCGCCTGCTTGAGGCCGGCGATGAACTGCATCATCTGCTCTGGCGTGCCCTCGGGCAGCGGCGGCACCTTCGGCATCGCCTGGGCTGCACCCGGCGCATCCGCCACGGCGCCGGGCTGCCGCGCCATCAGGAGTGTGGCCGAACCGACCAACAGCCCTGCCGCAATCGTGAACAGAGCCACCGTCGGCGCAGAGAAGAAGCGGGAACGCACGTGGGACATGAAAGCCTCAGAAAAGCGATGAGGGGAATGGAAACCACTGCCCCAAATCGTACCTGCCCCGGCCCCGTCGTGGCTAGCGGACGACCGTGCGGAACCGCACGAAGCCGCCTTCGCCCGGTTTGAAGGTGTGCTGGAACTGCCACTTGAGCACCACCGAGCCGTCGTCGCCCTGGTCGGTGACGAATTCGGCAGGCTGGTTGGCGGCGGCGGACCCGGGCACGAACTCGAGCCGGCCGGGCAGGGCGTCGACGAGCACGATGTCGGTGAGGGCGCGGTCGCCCGAGTTGTAGAGATAGATCGTGAAGTCGAGTTCTTCGCCGACCCGGGCCGTGTCGCTGCCGGCCCGCTTGCAGAGCGTGAGTTCGGCGCGGCCGGGCGATTCCAGGCGGAGCGTGGCCGTGCCGCGGTCGGCGGCCACCACCTCGGCCTGCTGCCTGCCCACCATCACCATCGCGGCCCGGGCACAGGTCCATGCCAGCGGCACGTCGAAGCCGACCATCATCCGTGGCGTCTGGACGAGTTCGGCCCGCTCCAACTGGTCGTCGCGCACATCCTCGACCGGCTGCACGAGGCTGCCTGATTCGCGGACCGGATCCCCCTGATCCACCGCCAGCGGCCCGAGCCGCTCCTCGAGGGCGACGCCGGGCAGGGCCTTCCGCGCGGCCTCCGGAGCGAGCGCCTGCGTGCTGCGGCACACCGGCTGCAGGTCGATCTTCGCCTCGGTGGCGATGTCCATCGCGAGCCCTCGAGGGCCGATCGGCCGGGCCTCTTCGTGCGGACGCGTCACCTGCCGTACCGAGCCGAATCGCGGCGCATACACGCAGGCGCAGTTCGAGGCGGTGACATGCACATCGCATGAGTCGGGGCCGTCGTCATCCGCGCGGTAGCGGGCGACGGTGTCGCCAGAGGTGAGATTCTTGAGGCCGAAGCGGGCCACCGGCATCGCGGGCGCGCGGGCATCGCCACCGTCGCAGACGAGGCACGGACCAACCATCGGCACCGGCCTTGCCAGCGGCATGCAGACGGTCTGATTGCAGGCTTCACACGAACCATGGCTTTGTGCATTGCCTCGTGCCAGCAACGGCCGGCGGGGCAGGGGGCCGCACGGCGCTTCGCAGCCGGTCTGCACGACGGCAGGAGCCTGCGCGACAGAAGGAGATGGCTCGCGGGCCGGCTTCCTTGCTGGATTGGCCGACTCCTCGGCGGACTCCTCGGCCGACTCCGTCGTCGCCACCGCGACCGCTGCGAGCGGCAGCACGAGGGGCTGTGTGATCGACCGACACGACGCCAGAATCACCGCCGCCATGACGATGACGAGCAGGCGTGGCCAACGCCACGGGCTGCGGTCGACGTGCACGTCGTGGGCGTTCATGGTGAACTCCCCGGCCAGGCGGTGCCGGCGAATTCGGCCGGCAGCCGGTTTCCGACGATCAACTCCGCCACGGGATCGCCGAGCGTGGTCGCCACGTCGAGGCAATCATCACCGGGACGGACATCGAACCAGCCCTCGGGCACCACGTCGGGGAGGTCGGGATCGCAGGCGGAGTAGACGACGCGGCGGACGTGCGAGCCGGCCAGGGCGAGCGAGAGATCGTCTTCGTCAATGACGATCTCCACGGGAAACCTCCAGGCCATGCCGGGAGGCGTGGCCAGCTTCGCGAGCACGCGAACCGAGGGAAAGATTTCGCGTCCCTCGTGTTGCGGAATGTTCGTGATCCGCAGCCGATACGGATGGCCGACGACCAGCCCCATCCGGAGCGGGCCGGCCTGCGCCGGCGACCAGCCTTCCGCCGTTTCGATCGAGATCTGCGTCCCCTTCGGGCCGCGGATCTCGATCGGCTGCACCGCATGAGGCAGCATGGATTCCGGAGAGGGGCCGGGCTGCAGCCGCCGCACGGCGCCAATCGCTCCCGGTGTCGGTATGGAGGCGGAATCGCCTCTCGGTCCGGCGACTTCACGGGCATGGCCCGGGTCAATCGCCAGAACGAGAAGCGCCGCCACCATGAGCACGCGGGCGACTCGCAGCACGGCCCCTCTCCGGATGATCCTTGCGAGATACCTCATGATGGTGTGATACGTGGTGGGTGGTGAGTTTGGGTGACGATCGACTGCATCGAGCGGAGTCAGGTGGGGCGAGGAATCTCGTCCTTAGGAATCAAACCCGTCGCAGCATGACCGGCGACCACGGTTGCCTCACGAGGCCCTGAGGATGATCAGGGGCTCGGCGGACATGGTGCCCCGGGCGGGCAGGCCACGCCGGCGTTGAGGGCATCAGGATCAGGACCACCGTTGTCGACCCACCGCTTGCGGTCTTCCTTCGGCTGCTTCAGCATGATGTTCGGCACAGTGTGGTTCTCGGCGATGTAGGCCCGGTGGGCAGGCTTCGGATAGCTGAGCCCGGGGTTCTGCTGAACATGCAGCTTGAGCTCGCGGGTCGGCGGCGGGATGTGCATCTTGGTGTGGTTGGTGATGGTGTGCTTCTGGAGGCCTGCCGGAATGCCAAGCGGGATATGGGCGGGGCCAGGGAGGCCGATTGGCGTGCCGGTGATCGGCATGCCGTATTGCGGCGCGTTCATTCCGGTGATGAAGGCGGGGGGCATCTGCGACGGATTCCCGCCGGAGGGCATCCCCAGCGGTGCGGCCAGCCCCACAGGGGTGCCGCCCCCGCTCGAGGCGATACCGCCGTTGATCCCGGCTCCGCCAGCGACCCCACCGGCTCCACCCACCCCGGACGATTCGAGATCCTTGTTGCCGATGCGGATGATGGCGAGGATGGAGCCTCGGCGATCCGCCTCCACGACCGGGTCGATGCCCGGATCGAGACGGGTGCTCACCAGAGTTTCCACGCCGGCGACGGCGAGTTCCTGGTAGCAGGGATCAGGCAGGTAGACGACCTTGGTCACGAAGTTACCCGTGGTCACCTGGTCGAGATCTTCCTCGGTGAGCTGAAACGGAATCGAGTTGTGCGCCAGGAAGGCCGCCGTGCGCGGCGTGACCGGTGCCACTTCCAGTGATGGATAGAGTTCGAGCCCCTCCCGGCCTGGAATGTCGGTGATCTTGAGCCTGTAGATGGCGCCCTGCGGGAAGTCGTAGCGGCCCGGGGTCACCAGCGGCGTGGAATCGAACCCGCCTGCCATCGAGACATCCCAGCGGACCTGCATGCCGTCAGGGCCGATGAAGCCGACCTGCGATGTGGGGGCCATCATGCCACCGCCCATGCCGCCGGCGCCGCCCATGCCGCCGGCACCGCCGCCGACCGCACACGCACCACCCATGCCTCCGGCACCCGCGTCACTTCCGCCCATGCCACTGCCGTCGGGGCTGCCGCCGAATCCGACGCCTTCAGCGTAGGACGCAGCCAATGCTGCCTCGTAGGATGTTGCGGCGATGACACCAGCTCCGGGGCCGTGGACGCCGGGACCGGGATGTTGCAGCATCGCGGCTGGCGGCAGCACGTTGCTGTGCTGCGGAGCGACAGGACGGATCTGCGCCAGACCTGTCAGCGGCGAATTCGCTGGGATATGGCACCCCGTAAGCGTAGCCGCCAGGGAGAAGCCGACAAAACCTTGCAGGCGTCGGTTGAGCATCGCATCACCTCCGAACCGGGATCGGGTTGCCGACTCGCGGATCCGCAGCACTCCGGCATGGGCCGGTTGAACCCTGATCCCTTACACTCTCGACGAGATGCACGGACCAGCCTGTTCAAGCCTTGGATACTTGAGCCACACATCGTTCTTCGACGTCTGGCTGCCTGTTTCTTTGGCAAAATCCTCAAAGTCGACTTGATCGTGACACTTCGATCCCCCTCCAGATTGCCAGCCTTGCGCTGCCTGCTCGGCGCGGCCGGCCGCGTGGGGGCGGCGGTGCATCTGGCGGTGCATCTCGGGATCGGCCTGACGGTGCTGGCCGTGACTGCCGCATTGTTTTCCACCGGCGGTTTGGCATGGGCCCAGCCGCCGGTACCGCCGCCCGAAGCCCCCGCCCCGACAGGCCTGGCAGAGAGTGTCTATCGCAAGAACGCTGCCGCAGTGGCCGCGCCGGCCCCACTGGCCGCCGATCAGGCAGCCCAGGCAGCCCAGGCAGCCCAGGCAGCCCAGGCCGAGCGAATCGTGGCTGCGGCACTGGCCGCGATGGGGCGAGCCGAGTCGATCTCCGCCCGCGTCAGGCAGCGGGTCCGCGTGGATGATCGCGTGGTCGTCGGTGCCGGCCGCTACGTGCAATCGGGGCTCGGCGAGGACCAGCGGTATCGCTACGAGTCATCCATGCAATCAGACACGGAAACCTTCGATCTGCTCGAAGTGAGCGATGGTCTGTTTGCCTGGTCCTACCGCCGGCTCGGTCCGCAGCCCCCTCAGCTCGAACGGCTCGACGTCCGGCGCATCCGCGAGCGATTGTTTCAGCTCAAGCCCGCCGCCGACGCCGCGATCTCGCCCTACCTCGGCGGCGTGCAACGCACGCTGGCGCTGACCAGAGACTGGTTTCGCTTCACGACGGTGGAAGCGGCCACCATCGACGAACTGCCCATCTGGAAGGTCGAGGGCCGCTGGTGCGGGGAGTGCCTGGCGGCGCTGCTGCCGTCGCACAAGGAGGCCGCCATGAAGCCGGGCGGCATCACCGCTGCGGAACTGCCCGACGGCATGGCCTGGAGCGTGCGGCTGTCGATCGGCAAACGCGACCTGTTTCCGTTTCGCATTGAATGGCTGGCGATTCCGGGCCGGCGTCCGGTGGCCAATGGCGAGCCCGAGCCGGTGGCGGTGCTCGAACTCTACGACGTGCGGCTCGGCGAGCCCGTCGACGCAGCCGCCTTCGTCTACAAGCCTGCCATGGAGGGGCTCATCGACAACACCGAGGCCCGCGTCAAGTATCTGGCGCCGATGCGGCCGTAGAGGCTGTGCGGCCCGGCCAGCCCGCCTCCACCAGCCGAGCCGCCGCATCGATCGCCGCCAGCATGCTCGCCGGGTCGGCCGCGCCGATGCCGACGATGTCGAAGGCGGTGCCGTGGGCCACGCTCGTTCGCACGAACGGCAGACCAAGCGTGATGTTCACGGCTCGGTGCATGCCGAGCAGCTTGATGGGGATGTGTCCTTGATCGTGATACTGCGCCACGACGCCGTCGAATTCGCCGCGGCTGGCCCGCAGGAAGAGCGTGTCGGCCGGCAGCGGACCGGTCACGTCGATGCCCGTGTCCGCCAGACGTCGCACGGCGGGTGCGATCAGCCGCGTCTCCTCGTCGCCAAACAGGCCCGATTCGCCGGCGTGCGGGTTGAGCGCCGCGATGGCGATGCGGGGGCGGCGGCCAAGCAGTGGCCCGAGCAGTCCTGCCAACCGTGTGCCAGCCTGCACAATTGTTTCGGTCGACAGCCGGGCGACCGCGTGCGCGAGCGACTCGTGCAGGGTGACATGGACGACTCCGAGGCCGGCCGGCGCGGCGGCGGATCCCTCCCGTGGCAGCCAGAGCATCATCGACACGTCCGTATCGGCCAGTCCGCAGAACCGCGCAAGCATCTCGGTATGGCCGGGCACGTCATACCCGGCGGCATGGAGCGCCGCCTTGTGGAGCGGGCCGGTGACGATGCCGCGCGCCAATCCGTCTCGCACCAGCCGGGCCGCGGTCTGCACGGCGGCCGCAGCGCTGGCTCCACCGGCCGCGCTGACCGAGCCCGCCTTCACAACACCCGCTCCGGACGCCGTGCCATCACGACCAAGGCCCGGATCGATCACAAGCAGCCTGTCGGCCGCGGAGTTGCGAGGGTCAGCGGGCTCGACCCCCTCGATCGCCGGTCGCGGCAGGCCGGACCGGTCGGCGAGCACCCGGGCCAGCATCCCGACTTCGGCTACGACCCGGAGACGGGCGCGGGCATGCGCCGGCGTGGTGGTCCAGGCCTTGATCACCACCTCGGGTCCGATGCCGGCGGGATCACCGCAGGTCAGCAGGAGGACAGGCTTTTCGGCAGGTGGCATCGGTGTGCTCGGCGACGAGCCTACGGGCCGGTCATGTGGCTTGATCGTCCCCATCAGCCTACCATGGTGCAGTGCTGCGACGCTCGGTTCGTCGCCCCATCGGCAACGTTCCCCGGACCGGACTGGCAAGGATCAATCATGGATCGCGTGTTCTCACGGGCGGCACTCTTCGCGGTTTCGCTGATGGCGGCAACGGCGGGGCTGGGCCTGTGGCTGGGTGATCTGCACGGGCAGACCGCACCCGCGGTGCTCCGTTGGGGCACGGTGCACCGGCTCTCCGGCGTGCTGGCGGCGCTCATGGTGGTGCTCGTCAACAGCATGGCTGTCACTTACTTCATCGGTACCGGCCGCTGGTGTCGGGAAGTAGTGGAGACCTATGGTCTCAACGACAGCTACATCGAAAGAAGCCGGCGGCTGAAGCGGGCGGCCTTTCCATTCGCCATGATCGGAACGCTCGCTGTGGTGACGATCGTCGCGCTCGGCGGCGCGGCCGACCCGGCGTCGGGCCGCCCCGGCACGCAGCAGTGGGTCACGCCGCACCTGCTCGGCGGCATCGGTCTGGCGGCGATGATCGCCTGGTGCTTTCAATCGCAGGTGCCGCAGATCCGCCTGCAGCAGGGGCTGATCGAGGAAGTAATGAACGAGGTTCGCGAATCCCGCCGCAAGCGCGGCCTCGACGTCGAGTGAGGGGCTGCCCGTGTCCCGTCGCCGGACGTTCGCTACGGCATCCTGCCTTCGCTCACTCGATGCTGACTGCGCTCCGGCATCCTGCCTGCGCTGGTCAGCAACGCCGGCTCTCGGGACATGGGCAGCCCCTCACGGATTCCGCAACCGGACAAATGACGGAGCCGGGGATCGGCGGAAGCTCGAGGAGCTTTTGGATTTTTCGCCCCTGCCCGGAAAAGCACTGTCGCATCGCGTGATGGCGAAAAAGCCACTGTGACGAGACTTCTGCCGTCCCCGGCGGGTTGGGCTGGTTGACTTGCCCCGCCCGACAACCCTCACAACCTCCACACCGCACTGCCCCAAGCCAGGCCGCCGCCGAAACCGCAGACCACGATCGTGCTGCCCGGTCCGATCAGGCCGGCCCGCCACGCCTCGTCCATCGCGAGCGGGATCGAGCCGCTCGATGTGTTGCCATAGCGGTCGATGTTCACCAGAAACCGGTCGGTGGGGATGTCGAGCGACTCTCGAACCCCTTCGATGATCCGGGCGTTGGCCTGATGCAGCACGAAGAGGTCGATCGCTTCCATCGCCACGCCCGACCGTTCGACCACCTGCCGGATATTTTCCTCGGCAAGCCGGATCGCCCACTTGAACACCGCACGGCCGTCCATCTGCATGAACTGTTGCCGTTGGGCCAGGCCCTCCGCCGTCACCGGCTGCCGCGAGCCGCTCATCGGGCAGGCGAGCAGGCCGGCACCGCGACCGTCGGAACCGAGCGAAAAGGAGAGCAGGCCATGCTCCCGTCCCGAGGCTTCCGGTGGCGACGCCTCGAGCAGCACCGCCCCAGCGCCGTCGCCAAAGAGGGGCCAGGTCTTGATGTCCTCAGGATCGACGACGCGGGAGTTCGTGTCGGCGCCGGCCACGAGCGCCAGGCGGCTCGAGCCGGCGGCCATGAAGTTGGCGGCGGTCACCAGGGCGTAGGCAAAGCCCGCGCAGGCGGCGGTCACGTCCATCGCCGGCGCGTCGAGCCCCAACTTCTCCTGCACGATGCAGGCCGTGGACGGGATGCTCATGTCGGGCGTGAACGTGCCGAGGACGAGCAGGTCGACTGCCGCAGGATCGGCTCCCGCATGGGCGATCGCCGCACGACAGGCACTGGCGGCAAGATCGCTCGTGGCCATGTCCGGCGGCGCGTGCCGCCGTTCGTGGATGCCCGAGCGGGCGACGATCCACTCGGGATCACAGCCGAGCCGGGCCAGATCGGCATTGGTCACGACATGCGATGGAACGCTGCTGCCGATGCCCGCCAGTCGAAAGCCCACGGCCCGCCCGAATCGGGAGGGCCTAGGCGAAGTAAGGATGTCGGACATCGCGGCAGCCGCCTCGGGTCAGTTCCGTGCCGACGCCGCCAGTCGACGCACATGCCGGGGCTGGATAATGTCTGTGGCGAGTCCCAATCGCTTGAGCAGGCGGATCTCGAAGTATGTCAGGTCGAACTCCCACCACTGGTGCTGCACGCTGGCACTCGCCGGGTCGTGATGGTGGTTGTTGTGCCACCCCTCACCCGCGGCCAGCAGCGCCACGAGCCAGTTGTTACGGCTGTCCTCCCCGGTCTCGTAGGTCTGGTAGCCAAACAGGTGCGACAGCGAATTCACGCTCCACGTCATGTGCCAGACAAGCACGGTACGAACGATCGCGCCCCACACCAACCAACTGGTTCCCAACTGCACGCCGTGGGCCCAATCGCCGCCAGAGACCCGGCCCACCACCAGCCCCACCAGAGCGAAGGCGGCCGCGTGGGCGATGTAGATCCCGAGCGTGACGGTCGGATGCCGCTCCAGAAACCGGAAGTAGCGGTCAGCCAGAATGTCGCGGGCATACTTGTCAAGAAAAGAGAGCGTGCGGCGATCCGGGGCCCGCCGAAACAGCCAGCCGATATGGGACCAACTCGCGCCGTCGCGGGGCGTGTGCGGGTCTTCGGGTTCGTCGGAGTGGACATGGTGCAGCCGATGGGTGGCCACCCAGCGTGCGGGAGTGTCTTCCAGGCAGCAGAGGGCGATCGTCGCCAGCGTCCGCTCGAGCCACAGTGGCACCTTGAGGCTGCGATGGGTGAGCAGGCGGTGGTAGCCGAGGTTGATGCCCATGCCGAACACATGGGTGCCGATCAGCGCGACGACCAGTCCCGACCAACTGAAGCACCACGGTAGCAGGGCGAACAATGCCAGCACATGAACCGCCACGATGGGGAGCAGATACTCCCAATGGACCGAGACCCAACGGATATCCCAGCCGGCCAGGCCCCGGAGAACCCCTCTCGCGGAGTTGGGCGAGGAAACCGCTTTTGCCTGGAAGCCGCCCGATACTGGAACAGATACCGCGGAGGAGGATTGCATAGCCTGCCTGAATACGACGTGGGGGGGACTACAGAGGCTTATTAATATCGGCCCGAGAGGGGGTTCCACAAGACAACGCCACGGCGACCGGCCGCGAATCAGTTCCGGCCGCAGATCACAATCGCTCCAACCTGCCGCATCGCCTACGGCTAACAGCCATCACCGGGCGTCCTCCGCAGCCGCAGGCTGGGCCGCCTTGGCCTCAACCTTCTGCACCATGCTGTTCCGGCCAAGATGGATCTTCTCATACTCCTTGTCGGAAACGACGTAATACCAGTCTGCGAACCGGCCGTTCAGTTCCCGCACCCGCTTCTGCGCCGCCTTCACCTTGTCGTCGTAATCATCCTGCTTCCGGCGATTCTCGCGTTCCACGCGGCGACGGTTCTCGAGTGCGACCTGCGCCGCCGCCTCCGCCTCGTCGGCTTTTTTGAGGCTCTCAGCCGCATCCGGCTTTTTGGCCTCCGTGGCTTCATCATCCTTCTTCTCGCCATCCTTCTTTTCCCCATCCTTCCCACCGTCCTCATCCTTCTTGGCTGAGTTGTCGGGCACGTCCGGCAGCGGATCAAGCGTCGGCTTGTCGAGCAGTTGCTCATTGAACCGCGCCATCACGAGGAGATACCGGCCGCTCGTCTCGCCGCCGGCGTTTTTCTCGGGCTCGGCCCCCTTCTCCTCCTTCGCTTCCTCGTCGTCCTTGTCAGCCGCCTTCGAGTCGCCGGCCACGGTGGTCGGCGCGCCGAATCGCAGGACGTATTCCACGCCGTCCTTCATCCCCACGATCGTCTCACCGTCGGTCGAGAGAATCTCACCGGTTTTGAGCGGCAAAAATCCCCGCTGCTGCATCGACGTCACCGCCTCCCGGTCGTTCGTGAAGCTCTCCTCAGCCTTCAGTTCGCCGCTCAGCCCCGAGGGCTTGCGGGCCACATCGACGATCTTCAGGTCGCCCAGCGCATTCCGCAGGTCGTTGAGCTTGCCGCTGGCGAGTTCCTCGCCGTCGGCCAGCTTCTCTTCCTTCGGCTCGCCCTCTTTGGAAAACGCCTCGAGCTTGAGCAGCGACCACTTCGCATCCTTGTCGTCATACGCCAGATCGACCCGATACTTGCGATCCAGCTGCACACCGACCCGGCCATTCGACTCGACCGCCACGAGCGCGTAGTCCTCGAGGCCCAGCCGCCGCACATCCCACGGTGAGAGCTTGAGGAGATCCTTTTCAATCCAGTCATCGAAGCTCGTCGTGAACTTCGACGTGTCGACCTCCACGCGATAGACGGGATCCTGTCCGGCCTTGCGGACGAACCGCAGCGTCCGACCACCGGCGTCGGCACCGATCCGCCGCTTGTCTTCCTTGCCGACGATCAACCGCGCCAGCTTGCTGCCGGAACCGTCACGGATCTCGATGAGCTGCCCGACGCCGGTCATGCCAGGCTTAATCTTTTCAGGATCGGGCTCGATCACGCCGTAGGTCTCGTGATCACCGGGAGACTTGCTGACGACGTCGAGCATCTTGAGATCGACCAGTGCCGTGGCGGCCGCGGCGAGCTGCTCCTTGGCATCGGCGGGATAATTCTGGTGGGCGGGCAGCACCCACACGCCGCCCGACTGCAGCACCTTGAAGGGATGCAGTGTGGAGAGTTCATCGTCGTACGACACGATCTCCAGACTGGCCGCCTTCGACGCATCGGACAGTTCCGGGAACAGCATCCGCTGCTCCTCAGGCTCGACTTTGGAGCTCTTGAACCGCGGCTGCACGGCGGACCCGAGCAGGAGTATCCCCAGTCCACCCAGCAGAAACAGCCCGGTACGGATGATCACGGGTGACAGCCCGGCCGGCGGCTCGTCCATGACCGGATTGTCCGGATGCCGAAACCGCTTCTCGTGTCCTTTGTCGTGCATCATGCTCTGGGTCCTGCCTGTCGTGTCCATCGTGTTCACCTGACTTCCATCCGATCAACCGCAACCGATTCCTTTACCTGGCCCCACCCACCTCGCCCCACTCAGGGAAAGCTCACCGCAGCCGCGTCTTCGCCACGCCCTCGCGCTCCAACGCCCGGCGTCGGAAGTAGACGAAGAACGCCACCACGAGCGGCGGGATCGGCGGCAGCAGCACGGCCAGCCACTTCTGCCGGTCCTGCTCCTTGCGGATCTTCGCTTCCAGTTGCCGCTCGACGGCCTCGACTTCGGTATCCCGCTTCCGCTTGAGCTGCTCGATCTTGGTGTCGAGCCGCCGCTGCGAGAGCCGCTGCCGGCTGGCGAGTTGCTGCACGGCCTGCATCGCCGCCTGCGGATCGGCATCGCCCGCTGTCTCCATCTCCTTGATCTTTTTCTCAAACTCGCCCACCTCCGCCTGCATCGAGTCGTTGGCGCCGCGCTCCGCCTCGTCAAACTCGGCGATGAACTTCTGCCGCTCGGCATCGGCCTTCTCGCGGGCGGCGGCCACGGTGTCTTCAATCCGCTCGAGCGTGCGGTGCTTCGGCTTCCGCTTGCGGATCTCGAGAAACCGGTCGTCACCCGCCAGCGAGTCGAGAATGTTGAGCACGAACGTGACGTTGTCAAAGTTGAGGCCAAACACCTCGTCGGGCCGGTTGCGGAGGCCGAAGATCCGACCATCCATCAGGTCGATGTCGGCGACGACGACGGCACGGATTGGCTTCGCTGCCGCCCCGCCATTCTTGCCTGCCTCCTGGCCGCTCTCCGCCCCCGACTTCCGCTCGATTGCCACGGCCAGCACCATCGACTCCTTTGCCTGCTTTTCGAAGATCTGCAGTTGCCGCATGTCGCCGCGGTTGCCCATCACCTGCTCGACCTCGATCGTCCCGGTGCGCAGGCCCGTCTGGGCCAGCGGGGTCCAGGTCACGTCGGCCTTGTCGTCCTTGACGACGGCTCCCGGAAACGGGAACAGCACCTCCTGGAGGCCAGCCGTGATCGGCTGGCGGGCATTGAAGCCGGGCAGCTTGCCGGCGGCGTCGGCGGTGAGATCGGAGTCGATGAAGACAAACTCATCCGGCAGTTCGAGCTTGGGATGCGGGTTGTAATCCTGGCAGACGATGAGCGGATCGGAACCAGTCTGCCCCATGGCCGGTCGGCCGCCTCGCGCCATGAGCTTCAGGCCGAGCGTCTGCCAGAGCTGACCGATGTCGCCCTTGGGCTGCTGCTGCGGCTGAAACATCGCCATCGGCCCGCCCGGCCCGCGGCGGGGCTGCGCCGTGCCCGGCACGCCCTGCATCAGCACCGGCAGCGGATCCTCGAACACCGCGACCGGCTGGCCCGCGCGGACGGCGGCCACGAAGTGGTTCATCTGCTCCGGCCCCAGCGAAGACGGCTGCACGGCGAGCAGCACGTCGTAGCGGTCGGTGATCGGCGCCGACGCATCCACCTGCACCACGTCGTATTGCTTCTCGAGCTCCTCGAGCACCGGCTGCCGCGGTCGTTGCTGGCCGGTCGCCATGTCGAAGCCGCCGAAGAGATCGGCATCGGTCGTGAGCACGCCCAGCCGCTTCCGCTTCTGCTGGGCGGCGGTGCAGATCGAGCGGATCAGCTCGTATTCCACCGGCGTGCCCTTGTCGAAGAACGGCACCACCACCTTCTCGAGGCCGCTCGTGAAGGCACATCCCAGGAAGATGCTTTCGTCACGGTAGGCGCCCCGCACCCGCGACAGCACGCTCACCGGCTCGATGCCGAACTGCTGCGACGCCAGCGCCGCAGCCTCCGTCTTGGGATCAGTGGAGATCACCTCGACGTTGACCTTGCCGCGACCGAGCTGCTGAAACTGCCGCAGCATGTTGAGAAGGTTGAGCCGCGTCTGCGTGTAGTCCTCGGGCACCGTCGGGCTGACGTAGGCCTTGATGTCGATCGGCCGGCTCGTATCAAGCTCGCGGAGCAGCCGCCGGGTGTCGGGGGAGAGCGAGCTGATCCGCTCTTCCGAGAGATCGGCCCGCACATCCATGCCCCGGAAGAGGAGCACGACACCGAGGGCCGCCGCCGCCAGGCCAAGCGTTCGCGCGATGAAGTGCACGCCCATCTTCGCGCCATCCCGCCGGCTGGCCCAATGGCGACGGCCGATGAGCACCATCGCGATGTAGAGGCAGACCGCCACGATGCCGAGGAAGTAGGCGATGCCCGACAGGCTGACGATGCCGCGGCCGAAATCGGTGAACTGCTCGGCGAGGCTGCACGGCCGCACCCATTTGGCGAGCCCCGACGACATCACCGAACCCGCCTGGTCGGCCACGACCAAGGGCGCGTTGAACGCCAGCCCGAGGATGAAGGCCACGGTGAGGTTATTGGTGAGGAAGCTGGCCACCACGCCGATGGCGATCATGGCGATGCCGACGAACCAGTAGCCGAGGTAGTTGGAGAGCAGCAGGCCGGCGTCGGGCGTGCCCCAGAGCAGCAGGATGGCGAGGTTGCAGATGCAGGAGAACATCAGCGCGACCGTGTAGATCCCCACCGCCGCGAGGTATTTTCCGAACACCACCTCCCAGTCACTGGCGGGGATCGTGAGCAGCAGTTCATCGGTGCCCTGCCGCCGCTCTTCGGCCCACACGCTCATCGTGATGGCGGGGATGAACACGAGCAGGATGTAGGGCAGGTAGCGGTTGAGCTGATCGAGGTTGGCGAGGTTGGAGTTGAAGAACTCCGGCGGCCAGAACGCCGCCAGCGATCCCAGCAGCACGAACACGCAGATGAAGACGTATCCGGTGGGATTGGAAAAGTAGGCGACGAAGTTCCGCTTGAATACGGCGTCGAGGACATTCCACTTCATGGGTATCGATCCTTGCAGACTGTTTTGAGCAAACTGTTCCGAAATTATTCCAAAATCTGTTCCCGCTCACGTCACGATGCCGCTCGTGCACCGTGGCATCCGGCAGCTACCTGCACGCCTCACACGGAGACGCCCCGCGTCAGTTCGTGGAACCGCTCGTCGAGACCGCGGCCACCCGCCCGGAGTTCCTGCGGCGTGCCGTCGAATCGCATCCGGCCCTCCGAGATCAGAATCACCCGGTCGGCCATCGCCTCCACCTCCTGCAGGATGTGGGTGGAAAGCAGGATCGTTTTCTGTTCGCCGAGCCGGCGGATCGTGTCGCGCACGCCGCGGATCTGATTGGGATCGAGGCCGCTGGTCGGTTCGTCGAGGATCAGCACATCGGGCTCGTGGAGCAGCACCTGCGCCATGCCGACGCGCTGACGATAGCCCTTCGAGAGCTTGCCGATGGCCTTGCCGATCACGCTGCCGAGCTCGCACTGGTCGACCACGGCGTCGATCCGCTCTGCCCGGCGAGCTCCCTTGAGGCCCCGCGCGTCGGCGAAAAATTCGAGCAGGCTGCGGGGCGTCATGTCGGGATAAAGCGGGCCGTTCTCGGGAAGGTAGCCCAGCCTGGTCGCCCCGGAGAGGCGGTCGGTCGACATGTTGTAGCCGGCGATCCGGGCGATCCCGGCGGAGGGGGCGAGATACCCGGTCAGCATCTTCATGGTCGTGCTCTTGCCGGCGCCGTTGGGCCCCAGGAAGGCAACGATCTGGCCGCGCGGCACGCTGAAGGTGACGTCCTCGGTGGCGATGAAGGAGCCGTAATACTTGCAGAGGCCGTCGGCCTCAATCATGGAATCGCGGCCGGCTGTGGAGGGTGTGAGGGTCATCTTGCTCGGGTGATTCGAGGAAACGCGTGAGGCATCCCGCGGCACGCGGGGGCTCTCCGCCGGTATTTTTTCCGGATGCCACGCTTCCGGCAATCCCCATGATACAGGTCCGCCGTCATTCGGCCGCGCAGACGGGTTCCAAGCGGGGCGGGGCCCGCAAAATCCTGCCGCTCCTGCCAGCCGCACGAGCAGGGAGACCGACCGCCTCCCGACGCCGGACAAACGGGGAATTCAGCTTCCCAGCCTGTCGACACAATACAGTTGCGGTGGTACCTTCTCAAGGGTTCTGAATTCACCATGTTCACTTCCTGATCTTCCTCATGCCGCTCAGCAGAGTCCGCCGTGTCAGCCTTGCCCACTCGGTAAGTTCGCAGCTGTCGAAGGCCATCGTCGCCGGAGATTTCCCGGCCGGCGCCCAGCTTTCGGAGCCATCGCTGGCCGCCAAACTCGGAGTGAGCCGCGCTCCGGTCCGCGAGGCGCTGATCGAACTGGAACTGCGGGGCCTCGTCGAATTCGACCTGCAGGGCCGCACCCGCGTACCCACGCTCACGCCCGCCGACCTGCAGGAGATCCACGCCGTGCGACTGGCGCTCGATCCGCTGGCGGCATCGTTGGCTGCAGAGCATGCCACGGCCGAATTCTTCGCGGCCCTCGAGGCCAACATCTCGGCTACCAAGGATGCCAAGACCCTTGCCGACGTCTCCCGGCTCGACACCGATTTTCACGACCGCATCGTGAAGGCGGGCAAGAACCGGCGGCTGATGCTCTGCTGGACCGCGTTGCGGGACCAGGTCGAACTCTGGCTCACGCAGATGCAACTGCGTCATCAGGCAGCCACGAAGCGAACCCGACAGCAGACGGTCGACAGCCACCGCGAACTGCTCGAGGTCATCCGTAGCGGTGACGCCAAGCGGGCCGGCGCAATTGCCCGTGAGCACGTGGCGGGCTGGATCGAACTTTTGCCGACAGCGCCCGCAGCTCCGCAGGCCTGAGCGTTTGGATAACGCTGGTGCGCACCCGGCCCTCCGGGCCTCACACGTGTCGATACAAGCCCCCGGCGGAAGCCGGGGGACTCCGGGTTCAAACACCACCGATCCGCCGCACGAGTTCGCCGAGGAATCGCGCCGCCGGCGCGCCGTCGACCACGCGGTGATCGAAGGTCAGCGAGAGCGGCAGCTGCGGCTGAAAGACGAAGCCTCCCTGCCCCGCCAGAAGCGGCACGGGCTGCTGCCGAATCACGCCGAGCCCCAGGATCGCCGACTCCGGCCAGTTGATCACCGGGTTAAAAAACTCGATGCCGAACGACCCGAGGCTCGTGAGCGTGAACACGCCCCCCTGCATCTCGGCGACGGCGAGCCGGCCCGTGCGGGCCCGCTCGATCAGGTCGCGGCTCTGCCGCGCCACGTCGGCGAGCGCTGATCGCCCCACGTCGCGCACGACCGGCACCACGAGCCCACCGGGCGCGTCGACCGCCAGGCCGATGTCGATCTTGTCTGCCGCCGGCGGCACGAGATGCGTCTCCTCCCAGCGAGATGCCAGGAGCGGATGGACGACGAGCAGATCGGCGACGAGCTTGAGAAGGATGTCGTTGAGCGAGGCCGCCGCTGAACCGTGAGCCTCCTTGAGCCGTGCCCGCTCGGCCAGCAGCGCGGTGGCATCGGCCCAGGCGGTGAGCGTCACCGGCACCGTCTCCTGACGGCTCTTCACCATCTGCCGCGCGATCGTCCGCCGCGTCGCCGTCACCGGAATGGCACCGGCCGGCACGGCTCCGTTCGCGGGCGACGGGCTGCGGCCTGTCGGTGGAGCGATCCGTGGTGTCGTCGGCACGTCGCGTTCCCGCACGCGGCCCCGCGCACCGCTGCCGCGGATCGTGGCGAGATCGACGCCCCGTTCGCGAGCCAGCCGCCGGGCCCGTGGCGTGGCGATGACGCGGCTGCCCGGAGTCACGGCCGCGGCACTCGCCCCGACCGCTGCGATCACCACATCGTGATCAGCCACGCGGCCGCCGGGCCACGCGGGCTCCACTCGCGATAAATCGACGCCCAACTGCCGCGCGAGCCGACGGACCGTGGGCGATGCCGCCAGGGGAATCAGCGTCGGTTCACCGGCGCTCGGCCGCGAAGGTTGTCTCTGCTGCGACTCTCTATCCGCAGCACGCGGAGCCGGCGCAGCCGCCACCGGATGCGCCGCCGGTGCAATCGCCGCAGCGGGAGCCGCAATAACAGGAGCAGCCGCGGCCGCCGGTGCCGCGTTCCAAACTGGCTTTTCGCCGGCCGCGCACAATTGCCCGATCGCTCTGCCCACGAGCACGGTCTGGCCGGCCGCGGGCGTGTCGGGGGCGAGGTGCAAGACGCCTTCGCCGATCGACTCAATCTCCTGCGTCGCCTTCTCCCCTTCGAGCATGAAGAGCGGATCGCCGGCTTTGACGACATCCCCCGGCTGCTTGAGCCAGCCGGCAAAGACGCCCTCCTCCATCGACCAGCCCAGTCGCGGGATGCTGATTTCAACCGCCATCGTCACTCCTCCAGAAGGCCACGCATTTCGGCGATGATCCGGGCCGCGTCGGGAACAAGCTGCGATTCGAGCACCGGGCTATAGGGCGTGGGTGCGGGCACGCCGGAGAGTCTGCGGACCGGCGCGTCGAGATCGTCGAATCCGTCGCGGGCCACCACCGCTGCCACCTCGGCCGCGAATCCGCACGGCCCTGCCGGCTCATCGACGACGAGCAGCCGGCCCGTCTTCGCGACCGACTGTAGGATCGTGTCGGCATCGAACGGCACCACCGTCCGCGGGTCGATCACCTCGATGCTCCGTCCCTCGCGGGCAAGTTCTTCGGCAGCCGCAAGACAGAGATGGTTCATCCGGCCGAGCGCCACCACGGTCGCATCAGTGCCCTCACGGGCCACCCGTGCCTTGCCGAACGGAATCTCGAGATCGCCCTCCTCCACCGGCCCCTTCACCTGCAGGATCTCCCGATGCTCGAGGAAGAGCACGGGGTTGTTGCACCGCAGCGCATGCGTGAAGAGCCCCTTGGCGTCGCGGGGCGTCGAGGGCACCGCCACCCAGAGGCCCGGCACCTGCGCGAACATGCCGTAGTAGCTGCCGGAGTGGTGCGTGGCGGCCGAGTGGCCGATGCCGATGCAGCCCCGCAGCACGACCGGCATCTTCAGCCGACCGCTCGACATGAACTGCATCTTGGCGATCTGGTTGACGATCTCGCCCCAGCCATCGAGCACGAAATCGACGAACATGAAATCGACCACCGGTTTCGCGCCGGCCATCGCCGCGCCACAGGCCAGGCCAGTAAAGCCCCTTTCGCTGATCGGCGTGTCGCGGAGCCGGTCGGCGCCATACTTCGCGAAGAGCCCCGCCGTGGTGCGGAAGTTGCCGCCGCGAGTGCCGATCCCCTCGCCGAGCACGAAGATGCGGTCGTCGGCCGCCATCTCCGCATCGAGCGCCTCGACCGTGGCCTGGATGAAGGTGAGCTGCCGTGCGGCCGGGTTGGCCGGTGGCTCGGCCACGACGCGGGCCGGCTCGGCGTAAACATGCGTCGTGGCCGTGGCCGGCGTGGGGGGCGGCGCCGCCTCGGCGGCCGTGCGGCCCTGCGCCACGAGTTCCTTCACCTCGGCCTCGATCGCGTCGAGTTCTTGACAAGACAAGCCATGGTCTTCTTCGAGCCGCGCGCGGAAGGTGGCGATCGGGCAGCGTGCCTTCCAGGCATTCACCTCGTCGCGGGTGCGGTAGTCGAAGTCTCCCATCCCCTCGGCATGAGCCCGGGTGCGGTAGGTCTTGCATTCGATCAGCGTGGCGCCCTCGCCGGCGCGGGCGCGGGCCACCGCGCGGGCCGCCGCCTCGCTGACCGCCACGACGTCGTTGCCGTCGATCTCCTCGCCGGGCAGCCCGTAATTGGCGGCGCGACGGCCCACATCGGGAATGCCGCTGGCCTCGCTGAAGGGCACCTCTGTCGCGAACTGGTTGTTCTCGCAGATGAAAAGCACCGGCAGCTTCCAGATGGCGGCCATGTTGAGCCCCTCGTGGAAGGCGCCGTTGTTGACGGCGCCGTCGCCGAAGAAGGCCACCGCCACGCCGCCGGGTTGCTTTTGTGCATCACGGTTTCTGGCGAGCTTGAAGGCGTAGCCGCCGCCCGCCGCTTGGAGAATGCACGGCCCCACGATGCCGCTGGTGCCGAGCATGCCGATCTCGGGAGAGAACAGGTGCATGCTGCCGCCGCGGCCGCGGGAGCAGCCAGTCGACCGGCCGAAGAGCTCGGCAATGAGATCGCCCGGCGGCATCCCCTTCGCAAGCGCGTGGCCGTGGCCGCGGTGCGTGCTGAAGATGACGTCGGTGGGAGCGAGGTGGCTGCAGACACCGGCAGCGATCGCCTCCTCGCCCACGTAGGTATGGCAGGCGCCATGGATCAGGCCCCGCTGGTGGCAACGGGCGAGCTCTTCTTCGGTGTGCCGGATGATGAGCATCGTGCGGTAGAGCCCGGCCAGATGCGAACGGGTCTGCTCCGGTCTCGGCGTCCGGCCCTTCGGTGAAGACTTCGCGGGCTTCATGTCGGCGACCTTCTTCATGTTGATTGCTCCTTCCCGGGGCCCCTGCTGCCCCCCGCATTCATCGCGAGGTTGCCGCCATCCATCGGGATCAGCGCGCCGGTGATCCAGCTGCTCGAATCAGAGGCGAGGAAGACGATCAGGCCCTGGATGTCTTCGGGGCGACCCAGACGGCCCGCGGGAATGCCCGAGAGCCACTGCTGCTCGATCGCCGGGTTGGCGGCGATCCGTTGCTCGATCCCGGGGTTTCTCACCTGCGCCGGCAGGATCGCGTTGACCCTCACGCCGCGGCCGGCCCATTCGGCGGAAAGCTCCCGCGTCATCTGCGCCACGCCCCCCATCGCCATGCTGTAGGCGATGTGGCCGCGGCCGAGCGCCGTCACGCTGGCCAGGCTGCCGATGTTGACGATCGAGCCACGGCCCTGCCGGATCATGCGGCGGCCGATCTCCTGGCAGAGGGCAAACCGACCGACCACCAGGTTTTCGAGCACCTGCCGCACCGCGTCGATCTCGATGTCGAGCGGATCAGCCATCACCGCCTCGCCGGCGATATTGGCGAGGAAGTCGATCCGGCCGAATTCGCCGTCGAGCCAGCCGCAGAGGCCGGCCACCGCATCGACACTTGAGACGTCGTGCACGCGGGCGACGGCCCGTCCTCCGGCCGCCGTGATCCGGTCGCCGGTCTCCTGCATGCCGCCGGCATTGCGGTCGAGCATCACGACCGTAGCGCCATGCGCCGCCAGCGCGATCGCGCTGGCCCGGCCCATGCCGCTGGCAGCTCCCGACACGACAGCTACGCGGCCACGCAAATCGAACAGTCCCTCAGGCCCGAACTCACCCATGAATTGATTTTCCTTTACTGATATCTACTGGTGTCTTGTGATTGTGCTTGTGCTTGTGCCAACCGGGCCCGTCGTTCCACGAACCACCAGGCGAGCGCCGCCATCGCCACGCCCCAGACCATCACGGCGACCATCGGCGCGACACCAAACCGTCCGATCACCGTCGGCGCGAAGATGCCGCCAATGTTCGCCACGGAATTGATTAGGGCAATCCCCGCGGCCGCCGCCGCTCCGCCGAGGAACAACGGGGGCAGCGTCCAGAATACCGGCAGCACCGCCATCATCCCCGCCTGCGCGAGCGACAGACCCGCAAGCGCCAGCCAGGGATTCTCGACCCGCCAGGCCACGAGCCAGCCCGCCGCGGCCGCCGCCAGCGACACCCCGACGAGCGCTGACCGCATCCGCCAGGCATCCGACAGCCGGCTCACAAGCACCATCGCCACCACGGCCGCCAGATGCGGCAGCGCCGTCAGCAGCCCCACCTTCCAATAGAGACTCGACGGCTCTCCACCGCCCCCCGCGGCCAGCATGGGCTCGAAGTGCCCCTTCACGAGCTTGGGCAGATAGGCG
>JAPLNQ010000013.1 GCA_026401075.1 Planctomycetia bacterium | reverse complement strand
GTACAGTAAAAGTTGTGAGCTGGCCTCTTCAACTGTGTCTGCCGACCATTTGCCCCGGCTGGTCTTAAAGTCCGTAATCGTAAGGGAGTCTTTTTCTTCGGTGACCAGATCAACGCGGCCAAGCAAGTCTGGCACGCCCTCGACAAGTAGGCCCGAGATTTCTTCCTCGACTCCCAGCACGTGGCCCAGAAGCCCAGCAGAATCGCTTGCTAAAAACGCCCGCAAGACTTTTACAGCAAGCCTGTCCAGCGATTCCCGGGTATCTGAGCCGCCTAAAGATACAGCTTCGGGGTCAGCCGGCAGCCACGTGCTTCTATATATGCCGAGGTACCGATCCCGAGGCCTCCCGGCCCACGGAATCGCGGCCAATCGGCGGCGGGTGCGGTGGCCGCGGCCAGCAGGAAAGCGGTGAGCAGGGGAGCGAGACGGTTCATTCCACGATCCTCATGACGGCGTTTTTCTTGACGGCCCGCGTGCGCTGGCCGGCCTCGAACTCGAGGTGGCAATCGAGCAGCATGCCGAGCGACGCATCGGCCGGCACGTCGATCGTTGCCGTCACGGTGTTGCCCTCGCGGGCGATCGCCACCGCCTCGTAGGGGCCGAACTGCACCCATGCCGGCGTGTCGGTCGGGATCGGGCCGCGGGTGGCTCCGCGCGGGTCGAGCACGAGCGTCACCTCCCGGCGGCCGCCGCGGGCGACGCTGCCGGGACGGACCTCGGCGATCACGGGCTCCAGCCTGCTCTCCCCCTCGGCGTTGTTCTCGATCGCCCCGGCGACCATCCGGCGGATGCCGCGGTTGTTGGCGGGCTCGGGCACGCCGCGGTAGCCGCCGATCACGTAGGGGAAGCGGCCCGGGGTGACGTGATAGTGGTAGCCCCGCTCGGCATCCTCGTGGCCGTTGCAGACGTCGAGCGCCGCGTCGCCGGTGAGGCCCATCGCCATCACGCCGTCCGACTCGTACGGCCCGTGGATCGGGAACCCGTCGAAGGCGAAGCCGATCACCGGCGAATGCCGCGTGCCGTCGTCGGCAAACGGGCTTTTCACGCAGGTCGGATACTTGTGATAGTGGTAGATGCCGGTCTGCTGCGGATGGCCACAGCAGCTGTCGAGCCAGACTTCCGAGTAGCCCTCCACGGCGTTCATCCCGCCCTGCTCGAAGGGATTGAAGAACACCACGCCGTTGAGCGCCACGCCGATCGGCCCCATAGGCAGCCGCGTGATCTCGGCGGACTTCCGCGGCTCCAGCGGCAGCCGGAACGTGAACTCCTGCACATGAATCGTGTTGGGGTTGCCGCTGTTGGGGAACGTGGCCGTGGGGTGGTTGGGCCAGCCCTGGCTCTCCATCACGAGGAAGCCTTCCTCGTGTCGCAGGCCGATCTCGTCGATGCCGTCCTTATTCGAGTCGCTCTGGTGGTAGGAGAAGAGGTCGACTTCCCGATCGGCGTCGCGGAACAGGTACCGCGGCTTGGCGAGCCCGTCCTCGAGCGACCAGCGACCGCCGACGGCCGTGGTGGACTCGGCGGACTGGGCCCAGACGGTGGAGGCCGAGGCGAGGCAGACGAGCAGCAGGCGGAGGGGCGGTGGCATGGAGGGACTCGACTCCGGGTGTGGACGTTCAACGGCCGACTCGCGGAAAAGTCGCAGGAGCGATTCAGGGAACCCCATTCCTGCACATCGCACAGCCCGGGAGAGCCGTCGTTGTTGGCCGCGTTCGACCAGGTGCTGAACAGGTCGCCCCGTGTGATTCGCGTCGCGAGCGTGCGCATCACACGCATCGACCGCGAGACGCCGAGCTATTTTTGCAGTCTCGAGCATCTGCTCGATGCTGGGCGAGGCCGGTCGGCGAGATCGCGGGCGTCCGCGGTGTTTCGCGCCCAGGTGCTCGGTACAGGTAACGCGCCTGCGAGGCGGCGATCCACATGGCCATGCACGTGATTGCCGTTCACGGTCTCGGCATTCCCCAGGATGCCCGCAGCGCCTTCGACATTTTGGCCGCCGAACGACTGATCGAACGGCCTCTCGCCGACCGTATGAAGGCGATGGTGGGCTTTCGCAACATCGCGGTACACGACGATCAGCAGTTGCAGATCGTCATACTGCAGAAAGTGATCGAGGACCGTCTGGAAGACCTTAAAACGCACGGAAGTCTGTTGCTTGACGTCTGTGAGGATCAAGGAAGTCGATTCAGTAACTGCTCGAAGCATGACGACTCAGCTGCCGCGGATAGTCAACCCGCGAAGACGGCGGGTTGCCTCGGGCACGCGGTCGAACACCGCCAGGCCTCGTCATGGCATGCGCGGTCAAACTCCACTCGGTCAACGCCTGCCAAGTTCGCCAAGCGTGAAGGGAGGCTCGTTGGCCGCACAGGCCACCCGGTTAACCCCAAGTGGGCCCGCTTGCTACGTGACGGCATCGGCAGCGTCGTTCTCTTCCTAGCGGTCGAGCATTTTGTTCCAGCGTGTTTCATGATGAGCACGTTGCTTATCGGTTAGAAGCGGCACGATCTCCGCATTCATCTGCTGCAGCTCCGACAGCAGCTCCGACCTCGCGTCTTGGCTGACGCGGCGGAATCCCGGCTCGTACTTCGCTACAATCGATTCGATCGATCGAGCCTGCACCTCCGAGAGCCGCAAATCCTTCCGGAGGCGTTGCGCAAAATGGGGGATCGGCGAGATGGTGGAGCTGTGAGGCAGTCGATGGGGCTGCGCCATGTGATGGAACGATGCTCCTGCAATCCCACCCATCGCGAAGAGCAAGATCGCCCAGAGCACGGTCCCCCATGGCCGGCTTATGCTTGACGTCAGCTGTGCGCGGAAGGAGCCCTTAAGATTCGGTTCGATCGTGTTTTCCGTCATCACCGCACTCCACACCAAGGAAACTTCGCGATTACGAGGCCGACGGGGGTCAACGGCGACTTGCGGGTGGCAAGAACATCTCCACGCTCACGCCGTACGCATCTAACAGCACTGCCGCGGGGCTCTCGGCCTCCACCATCTGAGTCGGCAGCAGCCACGCGGCCGATGCGAAAACCACCGCTGTCGTGGCGCCGAAAACGGCACAGGCAGCCATGGTACGTGTGGTTGCCCAATGACGATGCGCGAGTTGCACCGCGATTGTTTCGGCGACGCGTTCGGAAACATCGACCGCCGGAGGGTGATGTGCTAACCGTTGCTGCCTGAGCAAATCGATTTCAGTGTTGTGACGCGTCATCTTTTTTCTGCACCAGTTTCCTGAGTCGGCCACGCGCTCGATGCGCCTGCACCTTCACGAGAGTGCGGCTCCAGCCCGTCAGTGTCGCGACCTCGGCGACACTCATTTCTTCCAGGTATAGCAGTGTCAACACCATGCAATCGCGCGGTGCGAGGCGTGCCAGTGCCTGGCCGAGCAGATCACAGGCGTCCTCTGGCCGCGGCTCGACGCCGTCCGCTGCTGGTTCCGGAATGCCGTCAAGGGAGACGACGTTCCTGCGACGAGTTCGGGCCCGCTGCTTCCACAAGCCATAGCCCACACGAGTTGCAATGGTAAGGAGCCAGCTTCGAAAAGAGCCCGTGCTGCGGTATGTTCTCAGGCTGAAGTAGGCCTCGACGAACGCGTCGTGGACTAGGCTCTCGTGCTCCAGCCGATCGTGGGTGAACCGCCACAGCAAACTGCCCACGGACTGCTGGTGGCGACGGACCAAGCGACTATAGGCATCCCGATCTCCGTGGAGGCAGGCTCGCACGTCGCACCGGTCGGTGATCGCGTCATTGTGACGAGCGTCTTCGTTGCCTGACGATATCGTCAAGAGCATGGTATGCGCCGTCTCGAACAGCCCGTACACCAGGCTCTCCAGAACGGCGGATATGGGGTCGCTGGGGAAAGCGGCGATCGCCATGGCAGGCAGCTCGTCTTAGGCATTGAGCACAGTCGCGATATCAGGAGACCGCGCCGGGCGAAGGAGATCAACTCAAATGTGCGATCGGGAGAAGGTGCAATTCGCCACCGTGGCGACCGGTGGCGCATGAGCCCCGGGACGCACGTGTTTACGGCATCCGATAGATTGTCCGACTCCTCCTATCTACTGCATAGTGGATCGCGGTGGTCCAATGGTTACACCGGGGGCAACGGGGGTCTGCCTTCGGTTGCTTATCCCTCGTTAAAGCCTGCAGAATCACCGCTACCGGTGCGATGTGGGCGAGCACCAACGTAGCGATTGATGGCTATAATAGCCAAAACGCAGTCTTTCTCGGTCTGGCACCGTGCGGACTTTGTGGCACACGGTTTGCGTCGGTGTAACCGTCGAGACGGTCAGGTCCACTAAAGAGGCATTCGGTCGCGTCCCTCCTCGATATCATGCGCGATCTGATCATTTTCGGAGGAATCAAGTGATGCGCAGGCGGATGACACGCGGGCGGGCGGGGCGTGCCATTCGGCAGGTGCTGCCGTTCTTTTTTGAGCGGCTCGAGCAGCGGACACTGCTTGCAGTCTCGCCTGCGCTGCTCAACTCATGGTTTGTGTCTGGCCAGGGGCAGTTTGCCGAGGTGTATGTCGGCCAGACGGGAGGTGCCGTCGTCGGCCCCAGCACCACGTGGACGACACAGACATCGCCGGTCATCGGAGACGTCCAGAAGGTGAGTTTTTCAAGCGCCACGAATACGGTTTACGTCAACACGCCGGACCTAGCGAGCTACGTTATGGGAGCCTGGTGGGGCAATGCTGCCCACACGACGCCGTTTCAGAATCTTCCGAAGGATCAGAATGCGATTTACAAGATCACACTGAACGAGGCCTACCCATCCTTCACGCATTCGCTCGCGGGGGGTGGCGCAATCGGCATCGCAGTCAATGGTGTCTCCCTGTTCAACGCGGGTGACGCATTCTCCTATTCCCATGCGAGTTCCAGTGAGGTCGGCCCCCCGTCGGGCGACGGCCTGTTCAATCGTCTTGCCGCGGCGGTCGAGTCGGTGACGTTCGACGTGGGCAACGGGCACCAGCCTCAGACCGGCGAATACCACTACCACGAAGACCCCATCGCCCTCCGGGCACAGCTCGACGACAACGTCGACTACGTCGGAACGACCAACTACTTCCCGTACGATCCCGCCGTCTACTATCTGACGCATGGCGAGGGGAGCGACGGGGACTTTTCTGAGGTTACGACGGCGCTTCACCACTCCCCAATTATTGGGTGGGCGTTCGACGGTTATCCCATCTATGGCCCGTATGGCTACTCGGATTCGAACGATCCGGCGAGCGCCGTCACCAGGATTCAGTCCAGTTTTTCGCTGCGCTCGATCACGACCCGCACCACGCTGCCTGGCTGGGCTGCCCAACTCTCTGGCGCCAAACTGGGCGCTTCTGCGACATCCACGTCGGCTGACGGCGTGTACACCATGACGACCGCGCAGCAGGGCTTGTACGCCGGCCCAGCGGTAAGCACGACCTACCCGCTTGGCCGCTACGGCGAGGACTACGCCTACGTGCCCGGCGCCGGCAACCTTGACCAATTCAACGGCCGCTGGTGCCGGACACCCGAGTTTCCCAACGGCACCTACGCTTATTTCACAACGATCGACGCCGCCGGCGAGCCGGCCTTTCCCTACCTTTTTGGTCGGCAATATTACGGCCAGAAAAACGGTTCCGGGAAAGTGGCCAGCATCACTGAGGCCGTCACCGTGTCGTTCAACGTGGCGACCAACACGGCTCCGATCGTCTCCGGCCCTGCCTCGTTCTCCCTGAAGCAGTCTGCGACGGCGGCCCTGACGGGCGGACTGCAGTTCGGCATGTCGGACGTCGATGAGGCGACGGTGGAGAGCGTGGCCTTGGCGGTCACCGCGGGCACGTTGACCTTCGATCTCACGGGCCCGCTTGCTAGCCGCGTGTCGATCGTGTCCGGCGGCAATCGTACCGGGGCAGTCACGATCAGCGGGGCCGTCGATGAACTCAACGCCGCCTTTGCCACGCTCACATACACGGCGCCGACAAGCGGTACGTCGGCTACGCTCACGGTTCAGGCCAACGACGGATCCGCCGCCAACAATCTGTCTTCCGTGTTTACGTCTACGATCGCGATTGAAGCGACCAATCCATCGATCGCGATTGCATCGAGCATGTCGACTCTGAACGCGGTCCAGACAGCCGCTATCACGTTTACCCTGAGCGCGGCCGCCACGAACTTCACAGTCACGGACGTTTCTGTTGCCGGCGGCGTGCTTTCGGGATTCACGGGCTCCGGCACGAGCTACACCGCAACGTTCACGCCGACCGCTAATTTAACCGGTACCGGCACGGTCTCCGTCGTAGCGGGTGCGTTCGCCGGCTCGCTCTCGCCTGCCATTGCGATCGACACGGTCGCTCCCACGATCGCGATCGCATCGAGTGCATCCTCGCTGCGGGCCGGCCAAATCGCGACGATCACGTTCACGCTCAGCGAGACGTCCACGAGCTTTACCGCTGCTGACGTCGCTGTCACCGGCGGCACGCTCTCCGGCTTCGCGGGCTCTGGCGCTAGCTACAGCGCGACGTTCACGCCGACGGCGGGATCGACTACGCCGGGGACGATTTCGGTCGCGGCCGGCGCGTTCACCGACGCCACAGGAAACCAAAATACCGCCGGCTCGCTCTCGCCTGCCATTGCGATCGACACGGTCGCTCCCACGATCGCGATCGCATCGAGTGCATCCTCGCTGCGGGCCGGCCAAAACGCGACGATCACGTTCACGCTCAGCGAGACGTCCACGAGCTTTACCGCTGCTGACGTCGCTGTCACCGGCGGCACGCTCTCCGGCTTCGCGGGCTC
>JAPLNQ010000160.1 GCA_026401075.1 Planctomycetia bacterium | reverse complement strand
TTTCTCTCCATCACGCCGCGGCGTATTCGTCGAGCAGCGACTCGATCCGGGCGAAGACGTCGGCCATCTGCTCGGCGTCGGGCAGGAGCGTGACCCGGAAATGGTCGCGGTAGGGCACGTTGAAGCTCGACCCCGGGGCCACCAGCACGTGCTTCCGCTCGAGCAGGTCGAGCGCAAACGCCTGGTCGTCGAACTTCTTCACGCCACCCGGCAGCCGGTCGGCGTGCACGCGGACGAAGGCATACATTGCCCCCCGCGGCGGCACGACGGAGAGATAGCGACTCCGCCCAACGGCCTCCAGCACCGCGGCGCGGGTGGCGTGGAGCCTGCCACCGGGCCGCGTGAGGTCGAAGATCGACTGGTGTCCGCCGAGCGCCGTCTGCACGGCGTATTGGCCGGGCACGTTCGAGCAGAGGCGGAGCGACGCGAGCAGTTCCACCGCTTGGATATAGTCCCCCGCATGCTCCCGCTCGCCGGAGAAGACGAGCCAGCCCACGCGAAGCCCGCAGGCCCGGTAGATTTTGCTCAGGCCACCGAAGGTGAGGCAGAGCGTGTTTTTCGCAAGCGTGGCGGCCGGCACGAATGCGGCGTCGCCGTAGAGCATCTCATCGTAGATCTCGTCGGCGCAGAAGACGAGGTGCCGCCGCTCGGCGATCTCTGCAAGCGCCGCCAGCGTCTCACGCGGGTAGACCGCGCCGGTGGGGTTGTTGGGGTTGATCACGACGATGGCCCGCGTCCGGTCGGTGATGAGCGACTCAACCTCAGCCGGATCGGGGACAAAGCCATTCTCAGGCCGGCATGGGTAGTGCACCGCCTTCGCGCCGTGGATCACGACAGACGCCGTCCAGAGCGGATAGTCGGGGCTGGGCACCAGCACCTCGTCGCCCGGATTGAGCAGCGCCCGCATGGCGAGCATGATCAGCTCGGAGCAGCCATTGCCGATGAAGACATCGTCGGCGGTGACATCCATCACGCCGCGATTCTGCTGCTGCATCACCACCGCCTCGCGAGCAGGAAAGATCCCCTTCTGATGCGAGTAGGGATCGGCCTGATGGAGATTCTCCACGATCGCCACCCGCATCGAGCCCGGCATGCGGAAGCCAAAGGCGCCGGGATTGCCGATGTTCAGCTTGATGATCTCGTGCCCCTCACGCTCGAGCTGTTCGGCGCGTCGGGCGAGGGCTCCGCGGATCTCGTACTTGACGTCGTGGAGGTGCTCAGAGGCACGGAGTGGGGGAAGGCTCATGGCTGGGCGTCGTCGCACTGGGCAGGTTTGAAAACCCAAATCATAACGCGAGCCGAAGGCCACAGCCAAATCACGGCATACTAGCGATGGTTAGGGCCTGCCCACGCCCCGAGAGCCGGCGTTGCTGACCAGCGCAGGCAGGATGCCGGAGCGCAGTCAGCATCGAGTGAGCGAAGGGCAGGATGCCCGGAGCGAACGTCCGGCGACGGGGCGTGGGCAGGCCCGTCACGGTGCGGCCGGCAGCTCCACCTCCATGACCGTGCCCTTCTGCGGCGGGCGGCCCTTCGCCACCACCCTGCCCCGCAACTGCTTCACGATCGCGTGCACGAGAAAGAGGCCGAGCCCCGTGCCGGGCGTGGACCGCTCCAGTTCGCTCCCCAGCCGCACGAACCGCTGGAAGACGTTCTGCCGATCCGCCACGGGGATGCCCGGGCCATTGTCGGCCACCCGCACGAGCACCTTGCCGCGTGGCAGCGCCGATGCCGTCACCTCCACCTCGGGAGCGGGCAGCGAATACTTCACCGCGTTGTCGATGAGGTTGCGAAACACGATCTCCACGTCGGCCTCGCGGCCACAGACCCGCAGAGCGTCGCCCGAGGGCGCCGTGCCGGCCACGCCCACCCCCACGCCGACGATGTCGAGCCGCACGCTCTCGGGCGACACGCCATACCGGTGCACGGCGGCCTCGCAGGCCCGCTTGAGCACCGGCTCGATCGCCGTCGCGTCGGTGCCGGGGCGGGCCCGTCGCTGGAGTGTCTTGGCGGCGTCGAGCAGGTGGTCGATGAGCGTGTCGAGCCGCTCCACGTCTTTGAGCATGAAGCGGTGGAAGTCGGCCTGTTGCTCCGGGGGCACGGGCCGCCGCGTGAGCGTCTGCAGGTAGAGCTTGAGCGACGCCAGCGGGCTCTTGAGCTCGTGCGTGACGCTGTCGATGAAATTGCTCTGCCGCTGGGAGAGGGCGATCGCCTTGACCGTGAGGGCGAGGTAGATGATCACGCCCACAAGCACGAGCACGAGCAGCGCCACGCCGACGCCGAGGATCGCCCAGTAGAAGGCAGCGTTTTCATTGCGGTTCTTGGAGCCGAGCGCCGCAGCGATGCTGACGAGCACCCAGCCGACACCCAGCGCCAGAATCGAGCCGATGAGCACGACGCCCAGGAGGATCGGCCAGCGGAGCGAACGAAGCGGTTCCATTAGAAGCAAAAGCCTCGGCTGACTGCGGCCCGGGCCACCGAGCAATCGAATGGACACGCCGTCGCGGTATGCTACCAGCCACCATGGAGCCACACGACGTGCAGTCCCCGACCAGCAGGCCTCCGGTGCAACTTGCCACCGGCCCGACCGCCGCCGTATTCACCTGGAACGGTGATCGCTGGGCGCATCGGATCACGACCGGCGAGGCGACCATCTGGACGTCGCTCGACGGGCCGTGCCCCCCCGCCAACGATCCCCGCTGGCCGGCGTCGCCGGTGCTCGTCGAACTCTCGAGAGTGAGCGTGCCGCGGGGCGATGAGGCCGTGAGTCAGGCCATTGTCGGGGTCGGTCTGGCCGGCCGGTCCCACTTCTCAGCCAGCATCGCCTCCGACCCCCACGACGCCGGCGTGATCCGGTTTGAAATTGCCTGCCGCCTCCACGATCCTCCCGTCTGGATCGGCTCAACCTACCGGCAGGGTGACCGCCTGTTTCGGCTGACACCGCTCGATGATTCGACGACCCTGCCCCGAACGGTCGTCTGGGCCTACTCGATCGGACCAACGGGCATGACCAGCGTCAGCGGCGCGGCGGTCTCGACCAGCCCCGCCTGAGAGCCAAAGCCCTCCCCGCCCGGTAAAATCTTCAGGCAGACGCGTTTTTCGACGGCCTGCCGACGGTGCCTTGCGATTCGCCTGCGGATCGATCAAATTCGTCTGCCAGGACCGCGGGTTTCCCGCCCTGTCTTCTGCCTTCCCGCCGGAACGCCCATATGTTCGACGTCATCGAGCGACTGAAGTCGGAGTGGACCGACAAGTATGTCGTGATCAACTCGTCGGCCCCCGAACTGGCCCGGTTTGCCCACGCGACGGGAACCGTCAAGACCGTCAACATGAACGGCCGCTGCCTGGTCGAGTTTGACCAGTTCAACAACACCGGCTGGTACGACATCGACCCGGCGGCGTTGAAGATCGTGACCGAGCCGCTGCCAAAGCCGGCGGAAAAAGAGGCTGCCAAGCCTGCAGCCTCCGCAAAGCCGGCTGCGGCCGCGAAGCCCGCTGCCGCCAAGCCGGCAGCGAAAGCTGGCGGCGCGGGCAAGCCCTCGACCGCTGATATTCTCGCCGCGGCGCGGGCCAAGGCAGGTGGCGGGGCGGCGCCGGCAGCTGCCAAGCCCGCCGCAGGCGGCAAACTGTCGACGGCCGATATTCTCGCCAAGGCCCGCGCTGCGAAAGCTGCCGCAGCCCCAGCCCCGGAAGCTCTGGTCGAAGACGCTGAGCCAACGGTCGCTGAAGTCGCTGCACCGAAGGCCGCCGCCAAGAAGCCAGCTCCAGCCGGCGGATCGCTCCCCACGACCACGGCCGAGAAGATCGCCTGGTGCCGCCAGCACGATGCCAAGGCCTGATTGATCGCGGAGGCGCGGGCGAAGCCTCCCCGTCAATCAGACAGTTTTTCCACAGTGTCCAGCCACCGTGTCCAGGAGGGACTCTTCATGCGACGGATCGTGATGCCGATCTTTGTGGTCCTCTCCATGCTTGCCGCGACGGGCGGCTGTGGCCGACTCTCCAGCCACCCGGTGGTGGTCGACGCGAAAGCGGAAGTCGAACGGAATCAACGGGTGCTTGCACTGCTGGCAGGCCCCGGCGGGAAGGTCACATGCAGCCCGAAGGTGACCGGCAGGGCCAACGAGACCGACGGCATCGCCGCGATGGAGTTCGAGGCGGCCGGCCCCAAAGGCCGGGGCATCGTCGTCGTCGAGGGGAAAAAACTCGGCAAAGACTGGAGCGTCACGCATCTCGAACTGCGACCCGACGGTGGGGGTGAACACCTCATGCTGACGGCTGATCTCGAGGCTAGCACCGGCACCGATACGCCGAAGTTTGATCCCGCGGCCGCATCCTCGACATCGGCCAAGCCGGCCCCGCCGCCGCCAGCTGATATCGAGATCGCACTGCCGCCCGGCGCGCCGTCGCCGTGAGGGCCAACGTGTGCCGGAAACCACAGCGGTTGTGACGGTCAATTCGGCTCCCTTCGCAGCATTTTTCCGGGGCGCAAAATCGCTGCTGAAAAATGTTTGACTCGCGCAAGCGCGGGCCCATAATGACGACGTCGGTTGCGAGCACGTGCCCGCTGCCGCAGTTTCGGCAGTCACTTTCCGTCTGGCTGCACGCTGCGGGCTTCGTGTGCGCTTCCCCCCTCATCATGTTGCACCAGACAAGCTGTACCCAGCAAGGAGTTGTTTCGTTCCCATGGCCCGGATTCGCAACGTTTTTGAAATCATTGAGCTGTACGGTCACGACGAGAATTTCGAGCCGCACGCGACTACGGAATTTATCCCCACGGCGGCGCCCGCCGGCTCGAGGCAGAAGATCGATATTCTCGCCGAGCGGATTCAGCGGGGCATGCCGCTGTGGCACCCAGAAGATTCGACCGATTCGAGTAATGCCGAACTGGTCGCGGGGCACGCGTAGGATCGCGCCGCGGCAGCCTGAACACTCAGTCCTTTGATCGCCCTCCGCGGCCCGTCTTGCCGCGGAGGGCGATTTCAATATCACGCTTGGCAGAATCAGCCTTCAGCTTCTGCCGCTTGTCGTGGGCCTGCCGGCCGCGGCCGATCCCCATCAGCACCTTCACGCGGCCCTCTTTGAAATACATCTTCAGCGGCACGAGCGTGAGCCCCTTCTCCAAGGCCCGATCCGCAAACTTGCCGATCTCACGGCGGTGCATGAGCAGCTTCCGCGGCCGCTTCGGCACATGGTTGAGCTGGTTGGCCTTGTCGTATTCGGGAATGTCGCAGCCGAGCAGCCAGACCTCGCGGCCATTGACGCGGCCGTAGGCCTCGTTGAGCGACATCCGCCCGCCGCGGAGGCTCTTCACCTCGCTGCCGACCAGCGCGATGCCGCACTCGAGCGTGTCGAGGATCTCGTAGTCGTGGCGAGCCTGGCGATTTTCCGACACCACCTTCTCGGCCGGTTTGTCGTCGGCCTTGCCCTTGGCCTTTGCTTGGCCCTTGCCTGCCGGCTTGGCGGCTTTTCCAGTCGGCTGGGTTGGCTTGGGTGCGGCCACGGATGAGGTGCTCAGGGATGGCTGCCCTTTGGTGGGCAGGGGAATTCCAACAGATTACACTCTACCGTTCTCCCGGCTTTGATTTCCGGCCGCGTTCTTCCCTCATGCAGCGTTCCCGCGGTCGACCCACCATCCTGATCCGTAGAATCCGCCATTCATGCCAAGACATCACTTTTTTAACCGTCGTTCCACAGCCTCCATGCTGGCATTGAGCCTGGCTCTGGCGGCACCGCTGGGTGGCCCGGTGGCATGCTGCCTGGCCGCGGAGGACGGGGCGGCCGCCGTGGCCGATAGCCCCGCCGCCGGATTCGTGGCGGGTGAACAGCGACCAGAGGGCGACGGCCCGGCTATCAAAGTGCCGGGCGGATGGATGGTGGCCTACGACGAAACCATCGCCGGCACCGACGTCACATTCCGGATGATCCCCGTGCCCGGCGGCACGCTCCGCATGGGCAGCCCTGCCGCCGAGGCCGACCGCGGCGACGACGAGGGACCACAATACGACGTGACGATCGAGCCCTTCTGGATCGGCCGCTGCGAGGTGACCTGGGCCGAATACAAGTCCTACATGGCGGCCTGCGACCTCTTCAAGGCGATGGAGTCGGCGGGCTTCCGCCGGGTGACGGCCGACAACGAGGCCGACGCGGTCACGGCACCTTCCAACCTCTACGACCCCACGACGACGTTCACCAATGGCGAGGATCCCGCCCAGCCGGCCGTCCCCATGACGCAGTTTGCCGAAGTGGCTCAGTGGCCTCTCGTCGCGGTTCTACCGTTTGCCATTGGAGAGCGAGTGGGAATACGCTTGCCGGGCCGGCACCACGACGCCGTGGAGCAACGGTAGCGAGACAGACTCGCTCGATGCAGTCGCCTGGTTCGCCGACAACTCCGACGAGACCACGCACCCCGTCGGCGAGAAGGAGCCCAATGCCTGGGGCCTCCACGACATGCACGGCAATGTGGGCGAGTGGGTGCTCGACCAGTTGGCTCCTGAAGGCTATGCCCGGCAGGCCGCGCTGCCGCAGCCGGTGCCCGAGGCAGCGGCCGCCGTCTGGCCGACGAGCCTGTCGCCTCGCGTGGTCCGTGGCGGCAGCTACTACGACGAGCCGCCGCAGTGCCGCAGTGCCGCCCGTCGCGGCTCGGAGGATCTGCCCTGGAAGGATGTCGATCCCAATCTTCCCAAGAGCCCGTGGTGGTATACCGAAGAGCCGGCCCTTGGTGTGGGCATGCGGGTCGTGCGGCCGCTGGCCGTGCCCGACATCGCCACCCGCCGTCGCTGGGGCGACGCCGACATCGACAGCATCCGCGCCGACACCGCCGACCGTCTCATGCAGGGCCGGGGCGCGCGCGGCGTCGTCGATCCGAAACTGCCCGCTGATCTCAAGGCCGAAGGCATTACGAACTGACGAGGTGATCCATGCTGTTGCGTGACCTGACCCTGTTGGCTGCGTGCGTGGCATCATGCGCTGCCACTGCCGCTGAGTGGCCCGACTGGCGTGGTCCGCAGGAAAACCGCACCGCCGGTGGTCCGCCGCTGGTGACGTCGTTCGATCCCGAAAAAGGCACGAACATTCTCTGGAAGAACGACGAGGCGGGGGGCATTTCCACGCCGGTGATCATGGGCGGAAAGCTCTACACGCTCGTGCGGCACAAGCCCGGCACGAAGGAGGAGGCCGAGAAGGTGCTCTGCCTGGACGCGGCCACCGGCAAGAAGCTCTGGGAGAACGGCTTCAATGTCTACCTGTCCGACGTGCCGGCCGAGCGGGTTGGCTGGTCGGCCGTGATCGCCGATCCGGCGACCAACACGGTCTTCGCCCATGGTGTGTGTGGTGTGTTCACCGCGATCGATGCCGAAACAGGCAAGACGCGATGGCAGCGTTCGCTCCACGAGGAGTTTGGGTTTCTCTCCACCTACGGCGGCCGCACAAACATCCCGGTCGTGTTCGAGGATCTTGTGATCGCCAGTGCCGTCGTGACCGGCTGGGGCGACACGGCGCGGCCCGCCCACCGCTTCCTCGGGCTCGACGCGAAGACCGGTGAGGTCCGCTGGATGAACGGCACGAAGGAACTCCCCGAAGATACGACCTACAGCACGCCGTCCCTGGCAAACGTGGGCGGGCAGGCGGCGCTCATCTTCGGGTCGAGCGACGGCAGCGTCTGGAACCTCCAGCCGCGCACGGGCAAGGCCGTCTGGAATTTCAAACTGTCGCGGCGGGGATTGAATGTCGCCCCCCTCGTCGACGGCGAGACGGTCTATATCTCGCAGGCCGAGGAGAATCTCGACAACACGACGATGGGCTCGGCCACCGCCTTCAAGGCCACCGGCTCGGGCGACATCACCGCCACCAACGCGATCTGGCAGCGAAAGGGCGTAATGGACGGCCGGGCGATGCCGGTCGTGCTCGGCGAGAGGGTGTATTTTGTGGACGACGGCGCCAAGGTCTACGTGTTCGACAAGGCGACGGGCGAACCGGTCGGCAAGCCGCAAAAACTGCTCGGCACGATCGTGCGGGGCAGCCCGCTCGTGGCGGATGGAAAACTCTACGTCTGCTCCACGAGCGGCTGGCACGTCCTCGAGCCGACCAAAGACGGCCTGAAGATCGTCAACCGGATGCGTTTCGACGAGGAGGACGAGGTCACGGCCTCACCCATCGCCTGGAGCGGCCGGATCTACCTGACGACCGGCGAACGGCTCTACTGCCTGGGCGACAAGGCAGCCGCTTTCTCATCCTCCGAGATTGTCCCGTCGCCGCTGCCGCAGCAGGTGTCGGATGCAACCAAGGCTCCCGCTGGCGAGCCCGCCTGGGTGCAGGTGGTGCCGGCTGAGGCGCAGATCGCCGCGGGCGAGACGCTGCCGCTGAAAGTGCGGCTGTTCGACGCGGCCGGGAGGTTCGTGAAGGAGGCTTCGGCCGAGTTCACGGCGACCACCGGCACCATCTCGTCAGACGGCCGCTATACCGCACCGGCCGACAAGCATGCCGCAGCACTTGTCACAGCGAAGGTCGGCTCGCTCGAGGGGAAGGCCCGGATCCGTTCGATGCCACCGCTCCCCTGGACATTCGATTTCGAGGAGATCGCCCTCGAGCCGAATCCAAAGGGTGGCCCGCCGCGGGGTGAGCCGCCGTTGCCGTGGGTGGGCATGCGCTACCGGCATGTCGTCCGCACCGTGGACGGTTCGAAGTGCCTCGTGAAGGTGACGACGATCCCCAAGGGCACCCGGAGTCAGGGCTGGATCGGCCCGATCGGGCTGCACGACTACTGCATCAAGGCCGACTTCCGAGCCCAGGAAACGGGCGTCGAAAAGCCTGGCTCGCCGGCGTCGGACACGCAGAAATCGGCAGCCGTTCCCGCCGCCGCCTCCGCCTCCGCTTCCGCTTCCGGATCCGATGCCGACGCCTTCGCGAAGGCCTTCGGTAATCCCGCCGCTCTTGAAAAGGCCCGCATGCCCGACATGGGGCTGGTCGCTCAGCGCTACACGCTCGACCTGATGGGAGCTAGCCAGCAGCTGCAGGTGCGGAGCTGGCCGCCGCAAGTGGCGACCCACTTCTCCAAGACGATCCCGTTCCCGTGGGAGGCCGGCCGCTGGTATACGATCAAGTTCGAGGCCCGCACCCGTCCGGCGGCCGCCGGCACGGCCGCCGCCGCGATGCTCCGCGGCAAGGTCTGGCCACGCGGCGAGCCGGAGCCGGCGGCGTGGACGATCGAGGCCGTCCACGAGCAGGGCAACCTTCAGGGCAGCCCGGGCTTCTTCGGCAATTCCAAGGACTCCGAAATCTCCATCGATAATGTCTCAGTAGTACCCGCGGCATCATCAAAGCCCTGAGCGGAAGCGACGGGACTGCCCTCCCACGATCACCTACGATCACCCACGACCAATCAGGACCATTTCCATGCCCCCGTTCCGCATGCAACTTGCCTGGATCTTGCTCGCTCTTCCGGTCCACGCCGCCACGGCCGCCGACTGGAACCAATGGGGCGGCACACCCGTCCGCAACAACGTCTCCGCCGCCAAGAACGTCCCGTCCACCTGGACGCCCGGCGACTTCGACACCGAGACGGGGAAGTGGAAGCCGGAGACGAGCGAGAACGTCGCCTGGGTGGCCGAACTCGGCAGCCAGACCTACGGCAATCCGGTAGTGGCCGGCGGCAAAGCCTATGTCGGCACCAACAACGGCAAGGGCTGGCTGAAACGCTATCCCGCCGCGACCGATCTGGGCTGCCTGCTCGCCTTCGACAGCAAGAACGGATCGTTCCTCTGGCAGGATTCCAGCGAGAAGCTGCCCACCGGCCGCGTGCACGACTGGCCCCTGCAGGGCATCTGCTGTGCACCGCTCGTGGAGGGCGATCGGCTCTGGTACGTCACCAGCCGCGGCGAGGTGAAGTGCCTCGACACAGAGGGCTTCCGAGACGGCGAGAACGACGGTCCGTTCTCCACCGAGAAGGAGTCGGCCAACGACGAAGCCGACGTGGTCTGGGTGCTCGACATGATGAAGCAGCTGGGTGTGTCGCAGCACAACATGTGCTCCTGCAGCGTGACGGCCGCGGGCGACCTGCTCTTCGTCAACACCAGCAACGGCGTGGACGAGGGGCACATCAATCTGCCGAATGCCGAAGCCCCCAGTTTCCTCTGCGTCGACAAGCGCGACGGCAAGGTGCTCTGGGCCGACGGTTCGCCCGGCGCGAATGTGCTCCACGGGCAGTGGTCGAGTCCGTCGTATGCCGAACTCGGCGGCGTGCCGCAGGTGCTCTTCGGCGGCGGCGACGGCTGGCTCTATGCGTTCGATGCGCGGGGTGAGAACGGCAAGGCGAAGCTCCTCTGGAAATTCGACTGTAACCCGAAGGAATCGAAATACACGCTCGGCGGCCGCGCCGACCGCAACCACATCATCGGCACGCCGGTCATCCACGAGGGGCTGGTCTACATCGCCGTCGGCGAGGATCCCGAGCACGGCGAGGGCGTCGGGCACCTCTGGTGCATCGATCCCACGAAACGGGGCGACACGAGCCCAGAACTGGCCGTGAGTCTCAAGGACCCCAGCACGCCCCTGCCCCACCGCCGCAACCAGGCGGTCATCAAGGAGCAGGGCGAGGTCGCCAGGCCCAATCCCAACTCCGCCGCCATCTGGCACTATTCAGGCTTTGATGCCGACGGCAACGGCAAGCTCGACTTCGAGGAGACGATGCATCGCACCTGCGGCACGGTGGCGATTCAGGATGGACTGCTCTTCGTCGCCGACTTCAGCGGCCTTCTCCACTGCCTCGATCTCAAGACGGGCAAGCCGCATTGGACGCACGACATGCTCGCTGCCAGCTGGGGCTCGCCCCTGATCGCCGACGGAAAGGTCTACATCGGCGACGAGGACGGTGACATCTCTATCTTCACGCTGTCGAAAGAGAAGGACCTGCTCGGCGAGATCAATATGGGCAACAGCGTCTACTCGACGCCGATCATCGCGGGAGACACGCTCTACATCGCCAACAAGAGCCATCTGTTCGCGATCCGGGAAGGGGCGAAGCCCCTTTCGGCCGACAAATAGACGCATTCCCGGAATATGTCATGTCTGCCCGCTCGTGCCTTCTGATTGTTCTCGGTTTCGCAACGAGCCTTGCGTCAGCGGCCGACCTGTCCGACCAGACGGCATTTCGTGTCCGGCCCTATCTGCAAAACCCTGCCGCCGATGCGATGACGATCCGGTGGTGTTCGCAGTCCGCCGATGCGGGCACGCTGACGGTCGACGGAAAGACGCTGCCGTCTAAGCCCCTGCTCTGCAATGAACTCGACTATCAGGGGGCCGAGGCTGCCGAGCACCGGTATCCGTCGCCGCCCTACCTGCATTCGATCCGCGTGACTGGCCTGAAGCCTGCGACAAGCTATCCCTACAGCGTCGAACAGGACGGCGAGACGATCAAGGCGATCCTGACCACGTCCCCACGGCCCGGCGAGGTCGGCAAGGGGGGCGGCGTGCGGCTCTTCTTCTATGCCGACAGCGGGTCGCAGCCCGAATCAAGGGAAAGCCGTGTCGACTGGCCATCCTCGACCTCTTTGCCAGGCGGGCCGCGGCCCCGCTGGGTCCGCGACCAATACCTCGCCGACGAGACCACCGGCTACCGCATGAACCTCGCCCTCATCGCCAGCCGCGCCGCGGAGAGCCTCCGCGCGGGCGACCCCGTGCTGGCGAGCGTGGTGGGCGACCTCGTGGCCAACGGCGGCGAGCAGCGCGACTGGGATGAATTCTGGCGTCACAACGCCGGCGTGTTCGGCAGCCTCGCCTCACGGGTGCCGACCGTGGCGGCGCTCGGCGATAACGAGATGTGTGGAGGGCCGTCCTCCACCGATCTGCTGGCCGACCTCGGTGGCTTTTCGGGACCGGCGTCGCTGCAGGGATCGCGGAAATTCCTCGCCTACTTCGAGCATCCCGAAAACGGAGCCGCCGACAAACGGCACGTTGGCCGCTACCACCGCATCGACTTCGGGCCCGTCACGCTCCTCACCGTCGATTCGACCAATGGCGGCAGCGACGGCACCGACAGCGACACGAACCACCTGCTCGACCGCGGCAAGGCCATGCACATTCCCGACTACGCCGAGGGCTCGGAACAGCACGCGTGGCTGGAGCGGGAACTGAGCGAGGCCCAAGGCCGCGGTGCGATCATCTTTGTGCAATTTCACCACGCGCCGTTCTCGGCCGGCCCCCACGGTCGGGCGCCCGGCAAGGGGCCGGGCCAGGACGAGCACTCCGGGCAGCCCATGCGGAGCCTGGCACCGCTGCTCCGAAAGTTTGGCGTGAGGGCCGTCTTCTCGGGGCATGACGGCATGTATGAACATTCGATCGTGGACGGGGTGCACTATTACGATGTCGGCATCGGCGGCGACAGCCTGCGGGGGCCGCAGGAGGGCGTTGTCAACGACCGCCAGATCTTTCTCGCCCACGACCATGCGCCCGAGCACTGGAACAACAATGTGCTGGAGCAGGGAGGCAAGCATTACGGCCACATCGAGGTTGACGTGCAGCGAAAGAAAGCCACCGAGGGAAACGGCGACGCCGCCAACGCCCCCCCGGCCGAATTCGCTGTGACGATCACCCCGGTGTATGTTTTCCCGATCCTCGACCCCGCGAAGCCGGGCGAGATCGCGACCTGGGAACGCCGCGAGTATGACGACACCCTGACATTCGAGGCCGGCAGCAGCAGGCCTGCACCAGCAGCAGCCGCAGCCGGTGTGCCATAGCCACAGGAGACTGTTCCATGACAAGCATGACAAGCATCACAAGCATGACGAGCGTCATACAACTGCCCCGTCTCGCAACCACGATGCGATGGATGGGGGCCGCGACAGCCACCGGCCTCGTGGCCGCAGCCCTCTGCCTGCTTCCAGCCCAGGGCGTGTGCGCCGAGCCTACCACGCCCGCCCGCGCGCTCCTTGAACAGTCCAAGCGGGTCGTCGTGCTCGGCGACTCGATCACCTACGGCGGACGATGGGTCGCCATCCTGAACGCATGGATGGAATCGCAGGGCATGACGGCCGAGGTCATCGACGTCGGCCTGTCGAGCGAGACCGTGTCGGGACTGTCCGAGGAGGGACACGCCGAAGGAAAATTTCCCCGGCCCGATCTGGCCGAGCGGCTCGACCGCGTGCTCCGCGTCACGCGGCCCGATCTCGTCATCGCTTGCTATGGCATGAACTGCGGCATCTACCAGCCGCTTGAAGAGGGCCGGTTCGCAAAGTTCCGCACCGGCATGGAAAAACTGCACGCCGCCGTCGAGAAGGCCGGTGCGAAGATCATTCACGTCACGCCGCCGGTCTACGACAAGCGGCCCGACAAGCCGGGCCCGGCGGGTGCGACCGACTACGACGCGGTGCTCGACGCCTATTCGAAGTGGCTGCTCTCGAAGCGGGCCGACGGCTGGATCGTCATCGACGTGCATGGCCCCATGAAGGAGATGCTCGCCGCCGCGCGGGCCAAGGACCCGGCCACCATCTACGCCCCCGACACCATCCATCCCAATGACGATGGATACTGGGCGATGGGTCGGGCGGTGCTGGCCGGCCTCGGCGACACGAAGGCCGCCGCGGCCGACACGCCGGTGGCATTCGCGGCGTTTCTGCCGGAGGTGACGGCCCGCCTGCAACTGCTTCGCGATGCCTATCTCTCTGCGGCCGGGCACCTCCGCCCGGGAGTGGCTGCGGGGCTGCCGGTCGGCGAAGCAGAGGCCAAAGCGAGGGCGATCACGGAGTCGATCCGTTCGCGACGCCTGCAGTTGCGGGGTGAGAAGCACTCCAGCGGTGAATGGCGAATGCCGATCGAGTGGCCGCAGCCGCGGGTCGTCGATCCGGGGCCGGCACCAGCCACGCCCGCTGCCGTGCCTGGCGACGCGATCGTGCTCTTCGACGGCAAGAGCCTCGACCCCTGGGTGGGCGGGGAAAAGTGGCCTGTGGCCGATGGCGTCGCCACGGTCGGCAAGGGGACCATCCAGACCAAGCAGGGCTTCGGCGACTGCCACCTGCACGTCGAGTTCAGGCTGCCGTCACCGGCCACCGGCAAGGGGCAGGGACGCGGCAACTCGGGCGTGTTCCTGATGGGCCAGTACGAGATCCAGGTGCTCGACTCATTCGAAGACGGCACCGACGGCCCCCGCACCTATCCCGATGGCCAATGCGGCGCACTCTACAAGCAACAGCCGCCAGCGGTGAATGCCTGCCGCAAGCCTGGCGAATGGCAGACCTACGACATCCTGTTCACGCGGCCGCGGTTCAAGGCTGACGGCGGCTCGCTCGAGAAGCCTGGTCGGGTCAGCGTGCTCCATAACGGCGTGGCGATCCATTCCGACACCGTCATCAAGGGCCCCACGGCGTGGCACGAACCGCCCGTCTACAAGTCCCACGCCGACGCCCTGCCGATCACGCTGCAGGACCACGGCAATCCGGTGCAGTTTCGCTCGATCTGGATCCGCCCCTTCGAACCCGTCTTGGGAAATTAGGGACGGGAACGAATTTCCCTGCCCACTTTCGCCAGCTGTGCCGTTTCAACAACGGGAAATTCGCTCCCGTCCCTAATTTCCACTCCGGAAAGGATCTCCGCGGGCACCGACGTGCCCGGACCGCTCTCAAAGGACCGCTCCATGCAGCGGCTGCCGGCGTTGCGTCGATACCATCCGGCCACCACCCAGCCATCCTTCCGCGCTTCCAATTGCTTCATGGTCAGCGGGCCGGCCGACGCCAGTTCCCCCTGCAGTGGGAGATCGGGGATGTCGATCACCTGCTTCCAGAGCTTGTCGAATCGCTTCTGCAAGATCCGTCGAAGCGACGTCTCCGCCATCGAGAGCTTTTCGCCGCCACCAGGCTTGAATCCGGGCGGGTAGATCTGCACGTCTCCTTCGCGGATGAGATGCAATCCCTGCGAGGAGGTCGCGATCGCGTAGGTGGCCCAGATATCCATTCCCGGAAAACTGCGGTCACCCGACACGAACTTGTCACCCCGCACCATCAGCTTCACGCGGCCGTCATCGACCGCCACGGTGACAGGGCGGTGCTTCGCGAACGTGACAGCCCACGGCTTCTGGTCAGCATCGCTCCCGAGCGAATCCGGCATCTTGGCTTTCCCTTCACGGGCCATGCGATCGACGTCGGCCTGCGTGATCAAGCGTCCTCCCAGTTTTTCCTCGAGCATGTTGTTGATCGCCGATTCATGCACG
>JAPLNQ010000086.1 GCA_026401075.1 Planctomycetia bacterium | reverse complement strand
GCAGCGGCTCGCGGAGCTCCGCGGCCCGCTTCTTCGCGGCGATGAACAGGTCGTCGGGAATTTCAACGGTCGTCTTCATATGGGAAAGCATATTCCTGTATTTATGGCACGTCAACTGCGTGGTGTGGTGACACAACGCGCGGCCTTGCGTCTTTGTCCGTACAAAGATATGGTGCGGAAGGCGGCGTGGTGCCGTGCCTTCTTCGGCGATCAAGCGTCCCGTTGACCGTAGGTTGTTCATGCGATCACAACGTCCATTGCGGCTCGCACTCATCGGCACCGGCCGGGCCGGTCTGATCCATGGTGCCAATATTGTCCGGCGGATCGAGCGGGCCGAACTCGTTGGCCTCTGCGATGCGAGCCCGGCCAACCTGTCGGCGGCTGCGAAGGAACTCGGCGTCGCCGCCTGCCATGCAAGCTATTCCGCGGTGTGTGCCGACCCCAACGTCGACGCCGTCGTGATCGTGACGCCGACGTTTCTGCACTGCGAGATCGCCTGCGCGGCGGCTGCGGCAGGAAAGCACGTTTTTCTCGAGAAGCCGATGGCGCTCTCGGTGGCAGAGTCCACGGCCATCGAGGGTGCTTGCCGCGATGCTGGCGTCAAGCTGCAGATCGGTTTCATGCGTCGGTTCGATGAGGGCTTCGCCAAGGCCAAGGCCGTGCTCGACTCGGGCGACCTGGGCCGCGTGATGATCATCAAGAGCACCGGTCGCGGGCCCGGTGGCCCGGGGACCTGGATGTGGGACCTTACCAAGAGCAACGGCATCATCGCCGAGGTCAACAGCCACGATCTCGACTCAATCCACTGGTTCACCGGCGCCCGCGTGCGGCACGTCTACGCCGAGGCCCACAACTTCAAGATGCCCGAGGCCCGGGAAAAGTTTCCCGACTTCTACGACAATGTCGTGGCGACGCTGCGGCTCGACGACGACACGATCGCGGTCGTCGACGGCACCTGCCCGGCCCACTACGGCTACGACGCCCGCGTCGAGATCCTCTGCGAAAAGGGCGTGCTCTTCGTTGGCAGTGCCCGCAGGCATGGCTGCGAGTGGATCACGGTCGAATCCGGGCTGCACGGCGAAGCGGTGGCCAGCTGGCGGACGCTCTTCCGCGATGCCTATCTGGCCGAGATGGAGAGTTTTGTTGCTTCGGTGCTCGACGACCAGCCCACGAAAGTGACCGGCGCCGACGGCCGATGGGCGGTCGAGGCGGTCGTGGCGATCAACGAGAGCCTGCGGACCGGCATGCCCGTGCCCTGCGGCACGGCGGAGGTGAAGGCATGATCGCGGCACGCTACACACAGGGGGGCGGATTCGCCGTCGCCGACACGGCCGAGCCGGTCGCTGAACAGGGCGGCCTCGTCATCGAGGTCGAGGCAGCCAGCATCTGCGGCACCGATCTCAAGATTCTCAAGCACGGCCACCGGAAGCTCCGCGACGGCCAGACGATCACGCTCGGCCACGAGTTCGTGGGCACCATCCGCGAGACAGGCGGCGGCACGAACGGCTTTCGCGTCGGCGATCGGGTGGGCGTGGCGCCGAACATCGGCTGCGGCCACTGCTGCATGTGCCTCCAGGGCATGGGCAACATGTGCCCGTCCTACTCGGCCTTCGGCATCGACCGCGACGGAGCCCATGCGCCGCTCGTCGCCATTCCAGCGGCGGCGGTCGAGCAGTCGCTCGTGATCCCGTTGCCCGAGGGTATCGACGCGAAGGCGGCCACACTCGCCGAACCGCTCTCCTGCGTGGTGGCCGCGCAGCGGGCGACGCGGATCGAGCACGGCGACACGGTCGTGATTTATGGCGCGGGCCCGATGGGCCTCCTGCATGGGATGCTCGCCAAAGCCAGCGGCGCCGGGCGGATCGTGGTGGCCGACAGAAGAGCGGCTGACGCTCGCCCGCGATCTGGGCGCCGCCGACACCGTGAACGTGACAACACGGTCGGTCCGCGACTGGGCCGCGGAGCATCAGCCTGCCGGAATCGATGTCGTGATCATCGCTGTGCCTGTTCCCGAGATTCAGAGCGAAGCCATGGACATCCTCGCGCCGCTCGGACGCCTCTGCCTGTTTGCCGGCTGGCCGCGGGGCACCTCCGGCGTGCCGCTCGACACGAATCCGATCCATTACAAGAGCCTCGTCGTCACTGGCACGACCGGCGGCGCGCCAAGAGACTACAACACGGCCTTGAAGCTCATCGGCTCCGGACGGGTCGACGTGAGGCGGATCGTATCGAACGTGTTTTCGTTCGCCGATATGAAGGCAGCCTACGACGCCGCAGCCAGCGGCACGGCACTCAAGGTGGTGATCGCGTCGCAACCGTGACGGGGTAGGAGCAGACGTGGCGATTCTCATCGGCATCGATATCGGCACCCAGGGCACGAAGGCCGCCGCCTTCGACGCAGACGGCACGCTCCTTGCCTCGGCGTTCGAGCCGTCGAGGCTCCTGCGGCCGAAGCCCGGCGTGGTGGAGGAAGATCCGGCCCGACAGTATTCCAGCGTCTGCCGCACGATCCGCAGCTGCGTGGCCGATGGCGGGATCGATCCGCACGCCGTGACCGCGATCGGGATCGACGGCCAGATGGCGGGCGTGATCGGCGTTGGGGCGGATGGTCGCCATGTCACGCCCTACGATTCCTGGCTCGACACCCGCTGCGGAGCCTCTATCGATCGAATGCTCGCGAAGGCCGGGCCGCTCATCGTCGCACGGACCGGTGGGCCGCCGAGCTTCAATCATGGTCCGAAAAAACTCTGGTGGCGTGACGAACGGCCGGCCGACTACCGGCGGATCGCCGCGTTCGTCCAGCCGGGCGGTTACGCGGCGATGCGGCTCTGCGGGCTCAAGGGCAATCAGGCCTTCATCGACCACACCTATCTCCATTTCTCGGGGTTTGCCGACACCGCGCGGGGCAGATGGGACGATGAACTCTGCACGCTGTTTCGGTTCGATGCCGGAAAACTGCCGCGCATCGTCGCGCCGCAGTCGATCGTCGGCCAACTCACCGCCACGAGTGCGCGGGCCTGCGGGCTTACTGCGGGGGTGCCTGTCGTCGCCGGCTGTGGCGATACGGCCGCGAGCCTGCTGGCATGTGGCGCGGTGAAGCCGGGCGTCTGTGTCGATGTGGCGGGCACGGCGAGCGTGTTCGCGGCGACGACTTCGGCCTTCGTGCCAGACATTCAGCGAGGCATGCTCTCCTGCGCACGGTCGGCCACGCCCGGACTCTGGCACCCCTATGCCTATGTCAACGGCGGCGGCATGAACCTCGAATGGTTCCGATCGCTTGCAGCCGGCGTCGGTCCCCGCGGCGCAGCGGCCCGGGAGCCCGTCGATCTTTCAACACTCGACCGGCTCGCTGCCGCGATCCCGCTGACGGAGGATCTGCCGATCTTCGTGCCCCATCTCACCGGTCGCAATTCGCCGCCGCAGCCAGCGCTTCGCGGGGCCTGGACCGGGCTCACCCATGATCACGGTGTGGCCGCGATCTACCGTGCAGTGCTCGAGGGCGTGGCGTTTGAATACGCCCTCTATGCCGCGGCGATCAACGAACTTGCTCCGTCGGCATCGCTCCGCGAGCTGCGGGTGACCGGCGGCGGCGCAGCGAGCGGCACCTGGAATGCCATCAAGGCCGACGTGATCCAGCTGGCGGTGCGGCCGGTGACGCAGAGTCATGGGGCGGCCGCGGGTGCGGCGATCGTCGCCGGATGGGGCGCGGGAGTGTTTTCTTCTCCCGCGGCGGCAGCGCGGCGGTGGGTTTCACTCGGTGCTGTGGTGCGTCCCAGCCGCAGCGCAGCGGCCGTCATCACCCGCCGGCTGGCCCGCTACCAGGCGCTTCTGCACACGCTCGACCCCCATGCCACGATGCCCGCCCGCGGGGCTGGCACCAAGGAGATGATCTGACATGTGCCCTGCCCTCTCGCCCACTCCTGCATCACGGTCCCCTGGGGCGATCATCCTGCCCGCCGTGCAGGCTACGGCCGACATGGTGTTTGAGCCAG
>JAPLNQ010000243.1 GCA_026401075.1 Planctomycetia bacterium | reverse complement strand
CCACCCGAAAACCGGCCAACAGTCCGCACACTTGAACTACCCCGCGACACTAAATTCGTTCCGCAGTTGTCTCAAAGTCATTGACACGTTCCGTCGGCTACGTCGATGCCTACGTCGACATCAACTCCGAAGATGTGCGTGCCACGCTCTGCTGGTGGGTGATGGAACAGACGATCTACGCACTTCTCATGGGCCGCGACCCGGGGCATTGCCCACTGCGGCCTTGGTCGCTCTGGAGACCGTTCCATCCCATGGACGAGACCCATCAGTTCACCAACACCCCCATCATGAAAAAAACCGCGATGATCCACTACATCAGCGATGCCAACCATAACCAGTTCTTCCCCGTCGGCGTGGAGCATCTGCTCCGACGCGGTTGCCTGAACCAGTGGTCCAGTCCCGCCGGCATCGCCACGCCTCACAGCAAAAATCGCCCATGACCACGCCCGCTCCTCCCGCTGACGACCCTCGTCCGCTGCTGACCGTAGTCATGCCCGTCTACAACGGCGAGGCCTTTCTGGCGGAGGCCATTCGCCACGTCTTGGCGCAGCACTACCAACCGCTCGAATTCATCGTCGTCGATGATGGCTCGACCGATGGCACCGCCGACATCGCTGCAGCCTTCTCGGACGACATCCGCTCCGTCAGACAGCCGAACCAGGGACCGGCAGCCGCCCGCAATCGGGGCATCGAGATCGCCCGGGGAGAATTCCTTGCATTTCTCGACGTCGACGACCTCTGGGCCGACCGTGTGCTGCATCAACTCGTGGATCATCTCCAGGCTCATCCCGAGGTCGGCATCGCCCAGGGAATGATCCAGCAGATGCATCTCGACCGCTCCGTCCCCGAGACCCAGCCGAGGACCTTCACGCCGGTGTTCCAGCCCTATCAGTTCATCAATATCGGCAGTGCGGTCTACCGCAAGACGGTGTTTGACACGGTCGGCCTGTTCGATCCCGGGTTTCACCTCGCTGAAGATATCGACTGGTTCATTCGTGCCTGGGAGCACAACGTTCCCAAGGCAGTCCTGCCGGAGGTGGTGATGTTTTACCGCAAGCACGACCGCAACATGACGCTGGAGCAACGGAATCTTGTCCACTTTGGGCTGCTCAAGATCTATAAGCGACGCATCAACCGCGGGCAGGCCCGGAGCGCGCCGCTGCCCACGCCTGCCGTCCCTTGGATCGACTACTCCGGCAAGGCCCCCGGTTGATTGGGGATGCCACAACAATCACTTCTGTGACCGGCCGCAACGACCCGCTCACAAGGTGGGCGTGCTCGTGGAGCAAATCGATCCGAAAGAACATTTTTGTTTCCCGTGACCGGACGTAATATAGGGTGGGGTAAAGTCGATATGACGCCGCATTCATCAAGCGCGCGGGACTCGCTCTCCATGGAGATTGTCCGTTGGCAGCCACAATATTTTCCAAGCAGTCCTACCGGGTCAATGAGCCCGACGTCATTCATCAACTCTTCGACCGCGAGGTGGTGGTCGTCGATCTGCGCAACGGGAGTTACTACAGCCTCTCCGAATCCGGCGGCACCGCGTGGCTGGCGTTTGGCTCCGGCGGCGCGGCGGTCGCCGATGTTGCTCAGCTGTTGACCGCCGTCTACGCACTCCCTCACGACGTGGCTGCCCGCGACCTGCAATCCTTCATCGCCGAACTCACCGCCCGCGATCTGATCGTCACCTGTCCGTCGGGCGGGGTGGCGGTGGACGTGGCACGCATAGCAACGCCCGCAGCGGCCTACTCGCCCCCCGAGCTACGGTCGAACAACGATCTGCAGGAGCTGTTCCTGCTCGACCCGGTGCACGAAGTCGATGCCGCGGCGGGATGGCCCAATGCCGCGGCTGGAGGGCCGGCAGAGCCCCCGCCCGCTGCGCCGGCAGCCAAGCAGGCGATCACCGACATCGACCGAGCCGCCACGGGCGGCGACGTTCTCACCGCCAAACTCGGTGGCCACACGCTGCTTGTCAACCGCGATACCGGAGTCTATTCCACGCTCGATGCGGACCGCGGCACCACCGTGCATCACGACCTCGAAGCACTCATGCGACCGTGGATCGAAGCCGATCGCCCGATGCGTCGTGCCGCCACCGCCCAGGGTCGGCAGCTCCTGGATCGACTGGAGCAGTCGTTTCTGGACGACGCAGCCTCGGCTGGTGGCCCCGTCCAGCAGTGGTATCGGATCGGTGGCCACGACGTCTGCGTGCGGACGATCCCGGAGCAGGATGCGCGGCGGCTCCGGCCCGCCCTGGGGCATCTGGCGCTCCCCGAGGCAACGGCCTCGGCGGCCGGCCTCACCATCAGTGCTTGGAACGGTGCCACGCCATCTGCTCCGCCCGTGCTGGCCGACCTGCTGCGGCGGTTGCGGGCCAATTGGTGCGCGGAGTGCGGTCCTCGGGGCGAGGTCCTTGAGCTGCATTCCGTTGGGATCTCCGCGATCTACAACGCTGGGCCCAACGTGCTCACAGTGGTCGACTTCGACCAGAACCGGGGCTGGCTGCTGAAGCTCGATGACGTCACCTTCCCCTACTGGGAAGTCGGATCCCCCTTCCGGTTCCTGCTGCACGAATGGTTTGCGGCGAGGGGACTGCAGTATGTGCACGGCGCCGCGGTCGGCACGGAAAAGGGCGGCGTGCTCCTGGTGGGCAAGGGCGGCTCCGGCAAGTCGACCACCGCCCTGCTCTGCGCCGCCGCCGGCATGCAGTATGCCGGCGACGACTACTGCCTGATCGACCCCGCTCGCGCATGGGCCCATAGCCTCTACAACACCGGCAAGCTCAAGGGACCGGAAGACTACGCCCGACTGCCGGAGCTGAAAGGCCTCTCCACCAATCCCGACAGCTTCGAACGGGGCGGTGCCGACAAGGCGGTCTACTTCCTCGACGAGATCTGGCCCCATCGCGTCGTGGCGGGCATGCCCCTACGGGCCATCATCGTGCCGCGGATCACAGGCCAGCTAGCCTCTTACGTCGAGCCCTGCCCTCCGTTCGATGCGCTCGTGGCGATGCTGCCGAGCACCGTCGCGCAGCTTCCTGCGGCGTCGAACGAAGACTGCGACCGCATGGTGGCGCTGGCCGAGAAGCTGCCGGCCTACCTGTTGCACCTCGGTACCGACATCCGCGGGATTCCGGCGGCGCTCACCACGCTTTTAAACGGGTGAAGGCTGCCCCGTGAACACCTCCGTCAGCGTCGTCATGCCGGCCCACAACGCCGCCCGGTTCATCGGGCAGGCCCTCGAGAGCGTCTTTCTGCAGCGTGAAGCCGCCGCGGACTTCGATCTGGACGTGATCGTGGTGGACAACGACTCCACCGACGCCACCTGCGACTGCGTGCAGCGAGACTTCGGCTCGAAGGTGCGGCTCATGCACGAGCCCAAGCCCGGCGCGGCGTGCGCCCGCAATACCGGCATCGCGGCCGCCACAGCGCCGCTCATCGCATTTCTCGATGCCGATGACCTCTGGCTACCGGGAAAGCTCGCGGACCAGTGCGCCGCACTGAGTGCCCAGCCCGATGTGTCGCTCGCATTCTGCTACGGCGAGGAGTTCTCCGATCCACCAGCCGCTTTCCCATGCAATCCAGAGTCGCGTCCTTTCATGGGACCATCTGGTCTGCTCGCCCGCCGCGACGTGTTTGACGTCGCGGGGCCGCTCCCGGAATTTCGCTGCGGCGAGTTCATCGCCTGGTATGGCTGGGCACAGACGCTCGGGCTCAAGTCGCTCGTCGTGCCCGGCTCGTTCGTCCGCCGCCGCGTGCACGGCGACAACACCACCCGCAACCGCCAGGCACGCGCCGAATACACGCAGGCGATGCATTGGCTGATGGAACGCCGCCGCGCACATGCCGCCGGAGCCGCCGGTCGATGAACGACACCGCGTTCCTGGTGCAGGCGATCCTGGCCCGCTCCGCCGGCACGGCGGCCGCGGCCTGGCGACAATGGCGTCGCGAGGTCGACGTGCAGAAGCTCTCGTGGTCGGCGCTCCATCTCCTGCCGGTTCTCGGCCAGCAGCAGCTTCAGCCGTGGCTCGTAGGTGATCCCGATGCCGGGATTCTCATGGGTATCGTCCGCCGCGGCTGGACCGAGGCGCAGATGCGTCGGCAGGTGCTGCAGGAATGCACAGCCATGTTCGAAGCCGGCGGCGTGGGGCCAGTGATGGTGGCCGGTCCATCAGCAGTCTTCCTGCGAAACCAACGCCCTGGCTCCGTGAGGCCGCTGACGGCGATCCATCTTGCCGTGCCCAGGCACCAGCAGGCGGCCGCCCATCAAATCCTCCAGGCATCCGGCTGGCTCCTCGAAGGTACCGCTCCAGAATTGAAGGCTCTCGACTGGGTGAGCCACACGAATTTCCTACGCAACGGGATCCCACTGAAACTTCTCTGGCGACACCTGTCTGTAGCGCCCTGGCGGGCCCGTCGCTGCGAGGCCGATCTGTTCGCCAATGCCGAGCCCGTCATGCCGGCGGAGCACCTCATGCTCTCGCTTCTCGGCACGACGAATGCCGGCGATTCATTGATACCCTGGCAGGTCGATGCAGTACTCCTCCCGCTTACGGCCCACCAGTGGGAGTCTTTCCGGGAACTCGCCGCCTGCTACGCCCCTGCGGCGTTCGACCGTTTGGCGGAACTGCGACAGGCCGGCATGCGGGTGCCGGCCATGCGGCCGCACTGCCGGTGGACGGGCCGTGTTGAGTCGCTCGTCCATGGAGCGGCGCGGAGCCTAGTGACCAAGGCCGGAAGACTCCGATCCCCCACACTTCATCGAACATCGCTCCCCTCCGCTCCCCCGACAGCCGCGCACCCATGACACCCAAGCCTTACTGCCTGTTCGTCACGCCGTTTCTGCCGTATCCCACCGGCGGTGGCTCCGCGATGCGAGCCAGCATCGCCCTGGAGGTACTGGCGTCGCTCTACTCCGTGATCGTGGTGCACCCGGAACTCTGGGCCAGCCGCGAAGGCATCTTCCACGACGACTGGGTGCGAGCCCACTCCGCCGCGTTTTTTCGAATTCAGCCCCATCGCTTGCAAGACATCCGACCGCTGGTGGAGGACTTCCTGACTGGCGAGCCGGGCGGCGCGCAGCTGGATGTGGTCTATGCATTCCGGCAGGTCGTTGCACCGCTGGCGATCAACTGCGTCAACGCGGTGGGACCCCGCCCCCGCGTCACCATCCTCGATCTCGACGATGACGAGTGCGCCCGCAACGAGCAGTTCGTGCCACTGCACGAAGCCGCCGGCGAAGCGGCCGTCGCGGCCAAGATCCGGGCCGAGATTCCGAAGATGAACCTTTTTCGCACCATGCTGATGCCACGGTTCAACCATCTTCTGCTCGCCAGTGAGGACGACTGCAAGACGCTGCGGTCACGCCATCCGGGCCATTCGTTCGTCCACGTGCCCAATGCCGTCCGGGCACCGCACTCATCGGCGACCGCCGGCGTCCGCGAGCCACGGTCGATCCTCTTCGTCGGCTCACTTGATTACCTGCCCAATGCCGACGCCGTGGCCTTCTTTGCCCGCTCCATCCTGCCGCTCATCCGGGAGCAGGACGATCGGATGACCTTCCGCATCGTGGGCGTCGGCCAGTCGGAGTCGATCGTCGCGGTCAGAAGTCTCCCGGGCGTGCAACTGATCGGCGCCGTTGCGAACCTCGCGACAGAATATGCCTCCGCCGGCATGCTCGTGGTGCCACTGCGGGCCGGCAGCGGCACCCGCATCAAGATTCTGGAGGCGTTCCAACATCGCACTCCCGTCGTCTCCACGACCAAGGGTGCAGAAGGCTTGACCGTGACCAACGGCGAGCATCTCCTCATTGCAGACACGGCGGAGGAGTTTGCGGCCGCCTGCCTGCGGCTCTCAACCGACCATGACCTCTGCCGACGGCTCTCCGACAATGCCCACGCGTGGGTCGTGCAGCACCACTCCATCGACACCGTACGCCGGATCCTGGGCGAGTGCCTGAACGCCCCAGGCATCGATTCGCCCAGAGCTTGAGCTGAGCTCAAATTGCTGCCCTGCCATCACCGCCCGCCCGTCGATCCGGTCCGCAGCGGTCCTGCTTCCACGCTCTCGATGCGGCCGTCTTCCATGTTCGCGATCCGGTCGGCGAACGAATAAACCCGCGAATCGTGCGTGACCACGATCACGGCCCGGTCGGGCTGCACGGCGATGTTCGAGATCAGCTCCATCGTGATCCGGCCGTTCTCCGAGCCGGTCGCCGAGGCCGAGCTTGTCGAGCACGTCGCTGGCCGCCTCCACCGCCCGCGCGCGATGCCAGCCGGCGATCAACAACGGCACGGCGGCGTTCTCCGCAGCCGTGAGCGAGGGCAGCAGGTTGTAGGACTGGAAGACGAAGCCGACATTCTCGCGGCGGAATTTCACCTTGCGGCCGTTGCTCATCACCACAAGGTCTTTGCCGAGCACCACCACCTCGCCGTCCGACGGCTCGAGTGTGCCCGCCACGATCGAGACGAGCGTCGTCTTTCCGCAGCCGCTGGGGCCCGCGAGGATCAGCAGTTCGCCATAGGGCACATCCAAATCGACGCCCCGCAGGGCCCGCGTCAGCGAACCACCCGTCCCGAATTCCTTCGTCACGCCGCGGACCCGCACGGCTGCATCGATAGCGGGCATGCCATCGCTGGGCTGCGTGGGGCTCGGGTCTGTCATGGACATGGATTCCGATGCTCCTGCATTCATCCGCGGAACACGATCGCCGGGTCGACCACGAGCACCTTGCGGATCGACAAGAGGCTCGCCAGCAGCACGATGAAAAACACCGCCACGGCCGTGATGGCCAGCACCTGCCAGGAGCGCGGCCAGCCCGACGCCGATGCCATAGCCCACCACGCCCACCTGCACTGCCTGGGATAGCACCATCAGCAGGATCGTCCAGTTGCTCGTGCCCATCGCCTTGAGCGCCCCGAACTGGCGGATGTTCTCCACCGTGAAGAGATAAAAGGTCTGCCCTGCGATCGCCGTACCGACGAGAAACCCGAGGAATACGGTGATCGCAAAGTTGACCGGGATGCCGGTCTTCATCAGAAAATGACGGATCGTCTTCCACATGAACTGGTTGCGGGTGAGCGCCTGCAGGCCGGTCTGCTCCTCGATCTGCCGGCAGACTTCCTGCGGATCCATGCCGGGCCGCGGCTGCGCGAGCACGAACGAAAGCACCTTCCGCTCCGGCGGCGCAAAGAGCACGGCCTGGCTGTATCGCGTGTAGATGATCGGAAAGCTCTGGAACGTGCGGAGCGCCTTGGTGATTCCCACGAGCACCGCGCGGCGGTCGTTCATCTCGAATACACGGCCGAGCCGGTAGGGCTCGCCCGGCCAGATCAGCTGGTAGCCGGCGTCATCCATGATCACGGCATCGGGCTTGCGGAGGTCGGCGATCGATCCCATGAACACTCCTTCCGGTGCACCGACGAGCGTGGCGTCATCCATGCCCAAGAGGATCATCTGGTGATAATCACCCTCCTCCATCCGCGCCCGCGCGAGACCCTTGTAAAACCGCACCGCCCACTCGACGCCCGACACTCCTTTGACGCGAAACAGGCAGGTGTCGGCCAACGGCTTGATGTCGTCGACGAACTGGACGTTCTTGTCCATCACCCAGATGCCAGGCCCCTCAACGTCGCGGATCTGACTGACCGTGAGCGACATCAGGCCGCAGAAGATCGACGACTGCTGCGCGATGAGCAGCGCGGCGAACATCACACCGAACACGATGCCGAGGTATTTCACCCGGTTTCCGATCAGCATTTTCCAGGCAACCCAGAGCATGCTGGAATTGTAGCCGGAAAAAGGGGATGCAACTCTTTTCTTATCAGTTGACGCGTCCTGGGCCAGAGCCCATGCTTCGGCCGTCGAGAGCACACCTATCGAAGCCTCACGAGGAAGCGAACCGATGAACGATCTTGATCGCCAGCAGCGACTCTTCGTGGCGGCCATGGCCGAGAAGCTGCGGCTGGGCGGCATCGGCCGCCGGGGGTTTCTTCGCGCCGCCGCCAGCGCGGGCTTCGGCTTCGCCTCGGCGCGGTATCTCGCGGGCCACTCCCCGGCCGGAGCCAGGCTCCATGCCGCAGAGCCGTCGATCACCGAAAGCGGCGTAACGAAAGAGCAGCGACAGTTCCTCGTCGATGCAGGAAAACGGTTCAAGGGAACCCGAATCAAGGTGGTCTCGGAGAACACGCCGCCGGGGCTTTCGATCGGCAGGATGATCCGCGAGGAGTTTACGCCGCTGACCGGCATCGAGGTCGACTGGCCGATGGTGCCGCTCGACCAAGTGCTTGCCAAAACCGTGCAGGACACGATCACCGGTGCCGACGGCACCAAGGGGCACCACGACATCTTCTACTGGGACCAGGCCTGGCTGGCCCGCTTCGCGAACGAGAGCATCGGGGTCGAGGAACTGCTCGCGCAACTGGTGGAGGCAACCGCCAGTCACGATGGCCGGATCATCGGAGTGCCATTCGACATCCCGATCTTCATCATGATGTACCGTAAGGACATCCTCGATGAACTCAGGCTCGCGGTGCCGAAGACGATGGGCGAGTATCTCGACACGGTCCGGGCGATCGACGAGGCCAAACGCGGCCAGGGCATCCACGGCACTGTCGGCCAGTGGAAGACCGGACACTTCTCCCTGCAGTGCGATGCCTCGGCGTGGACGTGGGCGCACGGTGGCCACCACTTTAGCGCCGAGAATCGCCCCGACTACGTCACAGAGGGCAACGCGAAGGGGCTCCGCTACATGCTGCAGCTGGGCAAGCACATGAGCCCGGATGTCCGCGAATGGGACTGGAACGGACAGGCCGCTGCGCTCACCCAGGGCCGGGCCGGGATCGTCATCTCCTGGAGCGAGTTCTTCCCTGCATGCGACGATCCCGACAGCAGCCGGGTCGTCGGCCTGGTGGAGGCGGCCGATTGCCCGCTCGAGGATGCGAGACTGACCCCCGACCAGTGCGGCTTCCACGAGACGCCGGGGATCAGCCGTCAGGGAGGATCGTGCCTCGCGCTGAGCAAACACGCCCCGAACGCCGACGCGGCCTGGGTCTTCATGCAGTGGGCGACAAGCGCCGACGTGACCGCCCGGGCCAATGCCGACGGAGCCGACACGCCCATTCGCCGCAGCAACTACACCGATCCTCGCGTGCTGGCCAAGAAGCGGCCGGTGCGCGGAACGACCCGCCACTTCGACGTGACGCGGCGGGCGATTGAAAACCGCATGGGCACGTCACCCCACCTGCCTGCCTGGGTGACACTCGCCTCGGAGGTCAACGCCGCCGAACTCGGGCGAATGACGACCGGAAAGCAGGGCGTGGACGAAACCCTCGAGGCGATCCAGAAAAAGACCGTGGCGTTTCTAGCCAAGCAGTAACCGCGACCCGGGCGTCACGACACGTGCACGAGTCCCCTCGTGGCGGCAAGTTTCCAACTTGTCCGTTCTCTCGTGGCGGCAAGTTTCCAACTTGTCCGATAGTTGAAGTCCCGAGCCGCACTTCTTTTCTGCTATCTTGGCGCCGATCCAATCTTTCCTCGCAAAGGAGTCGATCGTCATGGTGCATTCACAGATCATCACCCGCGGCCTTCTGTCCCTCTCGATCGCCTTTGCCTGCGGCAGCGTGGCCCTGGCCCAATCGGCCACGGCGGTCACCCCGGCCCAGCAATCCGCCATCGAGGCGGGCATCAAGGATCTCTCCTCGCAGTGGTCGACCGCCTACTTGAAGAATGACACGTCGATCCTCGAACGGATCTGGGCTCCTGATTTCGTCTACGTCGAGCCCTCGGGCCACCGCTTCACGAAGGCGGAGGGGATCGCCGCGCTCAAGGCGGGCGGCGAGCGGCACACCGTCTCGGAGGCCAGTTCGATCGACGTGCGGGTGTATGGCGGCGGCACAGTGGCCGTGGACATCGGCGACTACAAAGAGGGCGGCAAAGACAAGGACGGCAAGCCCTTCGAGCGCGCGTCGCGGTTCACGAACGTCTGGGTGCTCAAGGACGGTGCCTGGCAGTGCGTCAGCGGCCACGCGTCGGCCATCCCCACGAAGCCGTGAGCCGCGGGCCGTGCGCCAAGACAACTCCGGCAGGTCCGCGTCTTCCTCCATGCACTACACGATCATCACGCACGGGACGGCATCGTTCTACGACCTGGGACTCGGCCTCGCCCGCGGGTTCGCGGAACTCGGTATTCCCTGCCGGGTTGCAGGCCGATTCATCCGGCTGGCAACCCGACGAGCAGTCAGCCGACGGTCGGTATGCATCGGCATCGGCTCGTGGAGAAGTCTGCCGGTCATCTATGATCAGCCACGCAGCGTGGGGGCCACGGTCGTGCCCTGGCTCGTTTCCGATGACACGGTCACCGCCGAGGCCGCATGTCGACTCAACGAGCTTGAATGGTTTTACGTGACCAGTGAATGGTGCCGACGCACCTTCGAGGAAGCTGGCGTGCAGTCCCATCGGATGCGAATCCTTCACGGGGTTGTCGACACCCGCTTCTGGTCACCGAGCGGACCCACACTCCTCGACGACTGGCGGAACTGGATCGTGCCTCTGTGGAGATCTCGCCATGTCAACCGGCTCCGCCTTGAGGCACTATCCCGACGGCCGGGCGCAGGCGTGGCGAGCGACGGACACAGCCTCTTCGCTACCGCCCGCCTGCTCGCGAATCCATCGCAGGTGCGGCTGCTGACCATCGGCCAGGACGCGACGTCCAAGGGATTTCAGGAGGTTCTTCGCGGGCTGGCCGACACAGATCAGGCGAACGTGATCCATGTCGCCAAGATCCTCAACACTCCTTGCTCGAGGCTCCATGTTCCCCGGGAGGTGGAACTCGCTGCAGAACTCGGTCTGACCGCGAGGATCGTATACATCGTGGGCCGGTATCGGCGGACTTTCGTCCGTGATCTGATTCGTTGGTCCACGATCTACGCCGCACCGTCGAGGCACGAGGGCTTCGGCCTGCCGAACGTTCAGGCCATGAGCTGCGCGAAGCCGGTGGTCACCTGCCGGGGAACCGCAGCAGAGGAGACTTCCATCGACGGCGTCACGGGATTCATCGCACCAAGCACGCCGTTCACATGGCGTAATTCCTCGGATTGCCTCGTGCATGGCGTGCGGGCGGATCCGCAGGCGGTCCGCGATGCTCTCTCCACACTCATCCACGACCCGAGTTTACGCCAGCGGATGGGCGACGAGGGCCGTCGCCGGGCGATGGAACACTTCGCGTGCCGAGAGATCGCGGCCCGGCTTGTGTCCGATACCGCTGGTCCGCTCGGCTGAGATGAGGCCCTCATGCCGACGGCCCGACATGCACGTCACGCGTAAAGCTGTTGCAACGACTCTTCAATCCGGCGAAGGGTGCCGTGCGGATCACGGCTGTCGTGCAGGAAGATGAAGTTGTTGACATACCTGATCGTCCGACGCGGGAGTCCCCTGGCCAGTTCGGCGGGATTCTGGAGCGCGAGCGTGAACTCCCGCAACGGATGAAGCCTCGCATCGAGGATGAAAAAGCCCTTGTAGCCGAGGCTTTCCAGGAAATGAAACATCTCCGAAGTCGCACCGGCACGGTGTCGATCCTCGCATTCGACAATGAGGCCCGGGCGATCCTTCTCCAAGACGGCGGTCGCCCCTTTCAGCACGTCCAATTCATGGCCTTCGACATCGATTTTGATGAGAGCCACGGGGTCGTGAACGACCGAGTCGAGCGTGCACCGTTGGACCGCGACTCGCCTCACTGGCCAGAAGCCGATCGCCACGCGGTTAGCAGGCTCGATCGTCGAACCGCCGTCCGACTCCGACCACCAACGCATCGGAATCCGCAGCGATACGATGCCCTTCTCACTCGACAGGGCCTCCCCCCGCACGGTGACGCGATCGTTTCCGCAGTACTTCGCCTCCAACACACGGTGCAGCCGAGGATTGCATTCGAATGCGATGCATCGGCACCCGGCGTCAAGCAGCGTCTGCAGATAGCCGCCGGCGTTTGCGCCGACGTCGATCGTGGTGTCGCCGGCCCTGACGAGACAGTGGCAGATATCCTGTTCCACCTCTCTCCAGAAACTCTTCTTCGCTTCGTCGTCCTGCGGGACGGGCGTCCTGTTCAGAAGACCGCTCTGCGAAACAAGACGACGCAGCATCCCCCGCAGCCCCCCGTCCGACCAAGGACTTTGCCGTCTGGTACAAGATGACCTGGAACCTGAATGGGACATGGCGGCCATCGGCGAGGGAGGGACGGTGGTGGACGATGACCACCCGGTGCTCTATTGTACCAACGGCAATTCGCACTCCCCGCAGTAATGGAAATCCCCCCCCTCCCCCCGGAAGCAAGGTAGCTGTTGGGAAGCCACTCCATCCGTCACGCCACAAGCACGATCCCCAAGATCATCCACCAAACCTGGAAGTCGGCTGACATCCCGCCTCATCTGCGCGGCTTCCAGGTTTCATGGCGGCACCATCACCCAGGATGGGAATACCGTTTCTGGGATGACGCGGCCAATGAGGCCCTGCTCGCCGAGCACTACCCGCAATTTCTTGAATACTTTCGGACCGCAACACCGAACATTCTCCGGATCGATCTGGTGCGGTTGGCGTATCTGCACCGCCATGGGGGCGTCTATGCCGATCTCGATTACGAAGTGATCCGGCCGCTCGATGACCTGCTCGACACGACCCAAGCGATCATCGGCCGGGAGCAGCACGGCATCGGCCGGGTGTTACGGGGACGCGACTACATCATCAACGCGCTCATGGCCTCGCCTCCTGGCAATCCAGTCTGGCTCGAGGTGATGCACGGCATGGTGCGGGCCTATCGCCCCCGCAGGATTCTGGAGCGGCACACTGCGCACGTGATGCGCATGGCGATCGCGATCTTGGACGACCACGCCGAGCGCCGATTCCGGAGCCATGGCGATGTGGTCATCCTCCCGCCCAATGCCTTCTACCCCTCGCCGCCCACGGAACGGATCGCCGACCATCGCAGGCGGGATGCCACCGCGAAAGGCTCCTACGGCATCCATCACTACGAAAACTCCTGGCGTACGCCGCTGGCCCGGCTGGTCAACCACGGTCGCGCGCTCGTCCAACGCTGCTTGTCATGACCGCCCCGAGCACCAAACCCTGTCGCCTGCTTTGGATTACCCCTGAGGTACAGGGAGGGATTGCGTCCTACTCCCACATGCTTTGGACCGCCATCGCCGAAGCGTCGAATGCCGCAGGCGACTTTCAACCGCTCGCGCTCGTGCAGACTCCAACCGGCAAGAGCGAAGAGGCGATCTCGGCGGCCAGGGAACTCAAACCCGACCTCGTGCACGTGCAGCATGAATACGGCCTATTCGGCGGCCTGAATCCCGCGCGAGACCGTTTCCCAGGCTGGATGCGCCGGTTGCGACAAGCAATGCCCCCCGGCGCCCGCATCGTCGCCACGGCTCATTCCGTGCTCAACGATTACCGGTTCGACACCGCCGCCGAAGGGTGGCGGAGTTCGTTGCACCGCTTGGTGAACCGATTCGCCCTGACGTGGCTCCGGCATCGCTGGGGCATGGGAACCCTGGGGAAATTCGACGCCGTGATCGTCCATTCCCGACGTCAGCGTGAGAGCCTGCACGCGGACGGATTTCCCGTGGTGGCCGAGATCCCTCACGTCGTTCCGACCATAACGCCACCTCGGCAGGAACGCGAGGTCGGGCCGATGCCTACGCTGATCGTGTTCGGATACTTCACACCTGGAAAGGGTCAGGACATCGTGATCGAGGCGATGCGGCACCTGCAAATTCCCGCACGGCTCAGGCTGGCCGGCGGAGTGGGGCATCCAGCCAATGTCGCGTACAAGCGCCGCTGCGAAGAAGCCATCGACCGACTTGGGCTTGGCGGTCGGGTGGAGGTGACGGGGTATGTGCCCGATGCGGAGATCTCCCGCATCTACGACGAGTCCGACCTCGTCGTGGCACCATTTCGTGTGACGACCGGCTCTGGCTCGCTCGTTCAGGCGCTGGCCCGCGGGGCCCCGGTCCTGGCGTCGGATCTGCCGCTCAACAGGGAGATCAATGAACGGGTGCCCGACACGCTAGCCTTCTTCGCCAGTGAAGACCCCGTTGACTGCGCCTGGCAGATCGAACGCCTTCTGGCTGACCCGGATCGCCGCGAAAGTCTGTGCAAGCAGGCTCTCCAGTACGCCGCCACCTTTTCTCCCGCAAACATCGCCCGACTCCACCTCGACATGTATCGCGATATTCTGGCCCGCTGACGGCCGGGGCGGCTTCGGCCCCTATTCGTCTGCTATCTTGTGGCATTCGCAGCCTCCACAAGCAGGTGCACCCGTGCCAAGGCCGGCCGGTGGAACCTATTCCTTCAGGTAGAGGATCGCAGTTGCCCCCCCCCTCATGCTCCGGCGATCGTGACCGGATTCATCGACATTGGCAGTCAGGTGCGATCCACGGCTGAGTACGTCGCCCTTGGCGAACAGTTACTCCAACTCGGCTTGCCGACAGTTCTCTATCTCGACGAATCGCTCACCGTCGACGCTCCGCCGCAGACTACCGTGATCCCCACCCGCTTCGCCGATTGCTGGCTGGCAGGACGAGTGCCGAAGGGAATCAGGCTTCCGGCGGGAGCCAACGCAGCCAAGGACACGCTCGACTATCTGATCCTTATGCATCAGAAAAGCCGGTGGATAGCCGATGCCTTTGGGCACACCGAAGCCGATCTCGTGGTGTGGATTGACTTTGGTTGTATGCATGTCCCCTGCGTCGGACCGCAGGAAGTGGCAGCGTTTTACTCCCGGCTACCGTACGCCCGACGGGACGTAATCACGGTAGCGTCCATGTGGGGACCGCCGATCATGCCGGTAAGCCTCGACTCCCCGGCGTGGCACGCTGTCGGTGGTGTGTTGATCGTGCCACGTTGGCTGGCGGATCGATTCGCGTTGTTGGTGGAACAGACAACGGCGAGGCTGATCGAGCGTGGGCGTCTCACCTGGGAGATCAACACGTGGGCGATAGTCTGGCGTGATCACCCGGAGCTCTTTGCGGGCTACCCGTGCGCTTTCAACGCCAGTCTCTTCGCGGGATTCCAGCCGGGGCGACTGCGTGCCATCTCATCCCTTGCCCTCGCACGGAGAGCCGTTGGCATCTTCTTGAGGCAGGTTTGCCGCCTTGTGAACCCGGCGGTGTGGATTCGGTGTGGCGAATAGTGGATTGAGAGGCTGAATGCGTCGGGCATCCTGACTCGCAGTCCTCACGGCTGGTCGTAATCAGCGGGAGGCGATAACTGCCCCGTCGACTCGCGCCGATGTAGACTGATACCACGCGAGACTCGATATCCCAGCCGACTGACCAGCCGCGGGAGAGCGACGTTTCACCAGCGTGCGACCGTTCGTCGTGGCCCGTCTGGGTCGGCCGGGTCGGCGAACCGCGACCCAAAGCCGACTACTCCGATCTCACGCCGTCGCAGCGGATAGCCCTCTGCTGGGAGGCGACCAAGCAGGCTTGGGCGGTCACTGGAACAGAACTGGATGAATCCGCATTGCGTCGAGATTCTGAAAGCCTTTCGCGACGAGGGGGTTGAGCACCTCGTCATCGGCGCCCATGCCTTGGCCGCTCATGGCCAGTGCGGGCTACCCTGAACATCGATATCTGGGTGAAGCCCTCGGAAGTTCCGGCAGCCAGTCCGCTGGACGGCGGTCGGCCTCGTATTTGGTATGTTGGCCGCACCATACACGCGTTCCCGCAGGTGCACCTGTGCCAGGGCCGGCCGACACTGCCGCAGAGCCGATCGACGACGTCCGCATCCGCGAGATCCTCTCCCGCTGGTGGGGCTTCGAGACGTTGCGGCCGCTCCAGGCTGACGCCATCCGCGCTGGTCTCGCCGGCCACGACTCGCTCGTCGTGATGCCGACCGGAGGAGGAAAAAGCCTCTGCTACCAACTGCCGCCGCTCGTGAACGAGACGACCGACGTCGTCGTCTCGCCGCTGGTGGCGCTCATGAAAGACCAGGTCGATGCCCTGGAGGCGATCGGCTATCCTGCCGCGGCACTTCACTCGGGACTGTCGCCGGACGAGCGACGGCAGATCCGAGATCGGTTGGCCGCCGGTGAACTCCGGCTGCTCTTCACAGCCCCGGAGCGACTGTCAGCCAGTGGGGCCATGACTTCCGGCCCGAATACCGCCAGCTGGCCCTCCTCCGTGAACGGTTTCCGTCGGCCAGCATCCATGCCTTCACCGCCACCGCCACGCCACGCGTCCGCGACGACATCGTCAATCAACTCCAGCTTCGCGAGCCCGAGGTGCTCATCGGCATCTTCGACAGGCCCAATCTCGTCTACCGCGTCGTGCCGCGGACCGACCGCATCGCCCAGACGTTGCAGGTGCTCGGTCGGCATGCGGGCGAAGCATCGATCGTCTACTGCATCTCGCGAAAGGAAACGGAACGGCTCGCGGCCAGGCTCGCGGCCGAGGGAATTCTGGCTCGCCCCTACCATGCGGGCCTCGACACCAAAGAGCGGCACAAGACGCAGGAGGCCTTCTCGCGGGAAACGATCGACGTCGTCGTCGCCACCGTCGCCTTCGGCATGGGCATCGATCGCTCCGACGTGCGGCTCGTGCTCCATACCTCGCTCCCCAAGAGCCTGGAGGCCTACCAGCAGGAGACGGGCCGCGCCGGCCGCGACGGGCTCGCCGCGGAATGCGTGCTGCTCTATTCCTCGGCCGACGTCTTCAGCTGGGAGTCGCTCGTGCGAAAGAGCGCCGAGGAGTCGGACCTGGAACAGGCCGAGGCGGAGAAACTGATCGCCGGCCAGGTTGGCCACCTCCACGCCATGCGCCGCTACGCGCAGGCCGCCCGCTGCCGCCATGCCGCACTCTCCGAATATTTTGGGCAGGCCTACGGCACCGAGCCCTGCGGGGCCTGCGATGTCTGCCTCGATGAGACGGAGAGCCTGCCTGATTCGACGGTCACCGCCCAGAAGATCCTTTCCTGCGTTGCGAGAGTCGGTGAACGGTTTGGCGTGCGGCACGTCTGCGAGGTGCTACGAGGCGCGAAGACCGAGGGCATCCAACGGCATGGCCACGAACGGCTCTCCACGTTTGGGCTCCTTGCCACGCTCGACCAGCGGGCCGCCGAAAACCTCGTGCACCAACTGCTCGATCAGGACCTGCTCTCGCGGAGCGGCGGCGACCGCCCCGTGGTCGCCCTCAATCCTCGTTCCTGGGAGGTGATGCGGGGTGAACGGGCTGTCGTGCTACTCGAACCGCGGGCGGGCACCACTCGCAAGGCCAAGGCCGACGTGGACGACTGGCAGGGGGTCGATCGCGATCTCTTCGAGCGGCTCCGCAAGTGGCGGCGGCGGGTGGCCGATGCCCGCGGCAAGCCGGCCTGGACGATTCTCGACGACAAGTCGCTCCGGGCAATCGCCCGCGAGAAGCCGTCATCGCCAGCCGCCCTCTTGCGGTGCAAGGGCATCGGCGAGAAGCGGCTCGCCGACTTCGGCGCCGCGGTCCTCGACCTCGTCGCCGGCCGCGAGGCCCGCTCCGAGTAAGTCGGGGACGGACATGCAGTGCCAGGCACCGTTTCCCGTGGCCACGAGTTTTTAACTTGTGGAATCGATGCCGGGACACGGACAAGTTAAAAACTTGCCGCCACGATGGGAGAGGGACACGGACAAGTTAAAAACTTGCCGCCACGATGGGAGAAGATCGCCTCAACCTTCGCCGAGATACGCGTCACGGACGCGGCGATCGTGGGCCAGTTCCGTGCCGCTGCCGGTGAGCGTGATGCGGCCGGTTTCGAGGACGTAGCCCCGGGAGGCGAGCTTCAAGGCCGCGCGGGCATTCTGCTCCACGAGCACCACAGCGATGCCGCGGGCCGACAGCCCCGCGATTACCTCGAAGATCTTCGCGACCACCAGCGGCGCCAGGCCCAGCGACGGCTCGTCGAGCAGCAACAGCCGCGGCCGGCCCACGAGCGCTCGACCCAGCGCCAGCATCTGCTGCTCGCCGCCCGAAAGCGTGCCTCCCATCTGCCCCATCCGGCTGCCAAGCACGGGAAAGAGACCACACACCTCGTCGATATCGCGACGCACCTCCGACCGGTCGGATCGCGTGAAGCCGCCGAGTTCGAGATTCTCCCGCACCGAGAGTCGGGGAAAGATCCGTCGTCCCTCCGGCGAATGGCCGATGCCGAGCCGCACGATCTCGTGTGGCTCGAGGCCCTTGATCGGGCGGCCCTCGAATCGCACCTGCCCACCACGCACGGGCACGACACCCGAAATCGCCATGAGCAGTGTCGTCTTGCCGGCGCCGTTGGCACCGATGATCGCCACGAGTTCTCCCGCGGCCACTTCGAGCGAAACTTTATCGAGCGCCCGAATCGGGCCGTAGCCCGCCTCGAGGTTCTCGACCTCGAGCATCGGCGGTTGCATCTTGGCATCTCCCAACGTGACGCGCAAGGTGTGAAGCGGATTACTCATGACTCACTGCCCAGGTAGGCCTCGATCACCTTCTCGTCCCGTCGCACCTCGGCCGGCGTGCCCTCGGCGATCTTCACACCATGGTCGAGCACGGCCACGCGGTCGCTGATCCGCATCACCACGTTCATGTGATGCTCGATGAGAACGACCGTCACGCCGCGATCGCGGATCCGCTCGATCAAGCGGGCCAGGTCGTCGGTCTCGGAGGGATTCATGCCGGCCGCCGGTTCGTCGAGCAGGAGCAGCTTCGCGCCGGTAGCAACGGCCCTCGCGATCTCCAGCCGCCGCTGATCGCCGTAAGGAAGCTGGCCGGCGATCCGGTTGGCGTCGCCTGCCAGTCCCACGAACTCCAGGCTCTCGATGGCCCGTCGCTGGGCCGCCGCCTCGGCCCGTCGATTCGCGGGTGAGCGCAAGAGCATCGCCGGCACGCCGCCGGGAATCGTGCGATCGAGGCCGACGAGCACGTTTTCGAGCACCGTCATGTTGGAGAAGAGGCGGATGTTCTGGAAGGTTCGGGAGATGCCGGCACGGGCGACGACGTTCGGCGACCGGCGGCCACGGTTCCAGACAGCGAGCGTTCCGGCGGTGCCGAGCAGCCAGCCGGCGATCAGCCCCGTCCAGCCCCGGCGTCGCACCTTCGCCTTGCCAGCCGCCAGCCGATCGAGCACTTCCTCCTTCACGTGCGGTCTGCCTGCCGCAGCGTCCGCCACTCCGGCCAGATCGGTCGTGTCGGGCACGGTGCCCGGCCCGGCCCGACGGGCCGTCACCTCCGCCTGCAGCGCATCGCGAACGGCCTTGGCCTCCGCGAGGTCGCGCTTGATCGCCAGCACGTCGGTGCCGTCGGCACTGACCACGCGCCACTTGCCCGCCATCTGATCGATCGCCAGTTCGGCCCGGAAGTAGCCACGCAGCCGCTCCGCGGCGCCGGAGAGCGTGAACCGGTCGCCCGAGATCATGCCCCGCTTCACCACCGCCAGCCAGAGCCGGTCAACGTCTACGGCCGCTGCGGCGAAGAGCAGACCGGTGAGCAGCCCGATACCGATCGCCGACCAGAACGTGCCAGCCGTGAACGACCGTTCCAGCCGGTGGCCCTCGAACCGCACCGACCCGCTCGTGGGCGAGTAGATGCCGCTGATCGTGTTGAAGGCGGTCGTCTTGCCGGCGCCGTTGGGGCCGATGACCGAGACGATGCTTCCCGCCGGGACTGCCAGATCAAGTTCCGACACCGCCACCAGACCGCCAAACCTGACCGTCAGCCGATCCAGGTCGAGCAGCGGCAAACCGGCCGCGTCACGCAGGGACGTGCCGGCGGCAGACGACGACGACGGCGACGATGTTTCGGGCTGCCGATTCATGCGTGATCCTCGTGGAGTTCGGCAGCGAGACGCCGCGAGGGCACGAGCCCCTCAGGCCGATATCGCATCACGAGCACGAGCGCCAGCCCAAAGATCGCCAGCCGCCAGCCGCTGAAGGAGAGCAGGCTCGACCCCGTCGGGTTGATGTTCATCTGCTGGATCCAGGAATCGGCCCACGGCGCCAGCACCGTGTCGAAGCCGACGAGGATCGCCACGCCCAGGATCGTGCCCGGGATGCTGCCAAGCCCTCCGAGGATCACGGCGCAGAGCACCATGATCGAGCGATTGAAGTCGTAGGCATTGGGATCGGCCGTGGTGGAGAGACTGGCGGCGTAGAGGCAGCCGGCCAGCCCAGCCACCGCCGACGACATCGCAAACGCCGACAGCTTCACCCGCGTCGCCGAAATGCCCATCGCCGAAGCGGCCAGTTCATCCTCGCGAACCGCCACCCAAGCCCGGCCGAGCCGCGACTGCTCGAGCCGCCGCATCGCCACCACGACACCGGCGAGCGCCAGCAGCGCGAGGTAGTAGAACCACCGTGGATCGATGGCGAATGCCAGCCCGAGATCGAGGCCGCCAATCTTCACTCCGGCCCCCGGGGGCGGCACAGGATTCAGTCCCTTCATGCCGCCGGTGATCTGCTCGAGGTTGCGGAGCGTCACCTTCACCACCTCTCCGAAGCCGAGCGTGACGATGGCCAGATAGTCGCCGCGGAGGCGGAGCGTCGGCGCACCGAGCGCCAGCCCGATGCCGGCCGTGGCCAGCACGCTCACGATCGTCGCCGCCAGAAACCCGATCTGAAACGGATACATCGGCACCGTGAGGATCGCCACCAGGTAGGCACCGATGCCGAAGAACGCCGCGATCCCAAGATGGACCAGCCCCGTGTAGCCCACCATCACATTGAGCCCGAGTGCCAGGATGCAATAAATGAAGAGCGTGGTCACCTGCCCGCCGAGCGCACCGCCGAGCGCCGGCACCACAAGCGGTGCCACCGCCAGCACCGCGAGCGCGACCAGTTCCCATCGCTCTCGCACGAAAAAGGGGACGCGACTCATTTCCAGGCCGCCGGAGACAGAACGGCCTTGGCTGGTTTCACCAGCCGAGGTGCGTTTCACCAGCCGAGGTGCTTCGCGGAAATGAGTCGCGTCCCCTTTTTCCCTCGGACGGAGCGTGCGTCATACCTTCTCCTTCGTCCGGCGTCCCAGCAGGCCTTCCGGCCGGAACACGAGGATCACGATCAGGATCGCGAACACGATCGCGCCGGTCCAGCGTTCACCGACATACGCGCTCGACAACGACCGCACGAGCCCGATCACGAGTCCGCCCACGACCGCCCCCGGGATGCTGCCGATGCCGCCGAGCACCGCGGCGGTGAAGGCATAGAGGCCGTTCTGGAATCCCATCTGAAAGCCGATGGTGTTGATGTAGAGCCCGTAGATCACGCTCGCCGCCCCACCCAGCGCCCCGCCGATGAAGAAGGTCGCCGCGATGACACGATCGACGTCCACGCCCACCAGCGCCGCCGCCGTCGGATCCTGCGACACCGCCCGCATTGCCCTGCCCATGCGGGTTGTCTGCACCAGGAGCGACAGGCCCAGCATGAGCGGCACGACGACGACCAAAACAAGCAGATCCTTCCAGGTGAACTGCAGTCCCTCAACGGGCAACAGGTTGGTGGAGGGAAGCAGTTCGGGAAACGAACGGTCGGAGGATCCGATCCAGAACAGTCCGATATTCATGAAGATGAACGACACGCCGATCGCGGAGACGAGCGGCGCGCGCTTCGGCGCATTCCGCAGCGGCTTGTAGACGATTCTGGCGACACAGACATTCAAGCTGCCGCAGAACAGGCCGCAGGCCACGATCAACAGCGCAATGCCTAGCCACGTGGCCGTCGGCCCCGCCGTCGCCAGACCGAATGCGGTCACCAGCGACAGGGCCAGGCAGGCCCCCAGCATGATCAGGTCGCCGTGCGCGAAGTTGATCAGGCCGATGATCCCGTAGACCATCGTGTAGCCCAGCGCCACGAGTGCCACGAGTGCCCCGTTGGTCAGTCCGATCAGGCACTGCTGGAGGAAAAACTGGGCGGACACGGGCGGGCTTTCAGGAAGCTGGCTTCAGGACACTGTCTTCCGAACACCGGGACGACCGGTGGAGCCGGAGTTTTACCGCGCAGCCTCTGCTGGTGCAGCGCCATCTGCGGCGTTGGCACCGACGGGCTGCCCGTCAGCGCCGCCGTCTTCGGCACTGGCATCCAGGACCTCCTCGAACTCGAATCGGCCGTTTTTCACGACGCTGACGGTGAGCGTCCGCATGGTGGTGTCGCCGTTGGCGTCGAACCCCCAGTGCCCGAGGGCTCCATCGAAGTCGCGGATCGCCAGGGCCGCATCGGAGATCGCGCGACGATCTTTCGTGCCGGCCCGACGGATCGCCTCGAGCGCCACGCAGGCGGCCTCATAACCATAGACGGCGTAGGCTTCCGGGAGTTCGTGATACTTTTCCCGGTAGCGTTCCACGAAGGTGTGCCCCTTGCCGGTGAGCTTCTCCGGAGGCAGCCCTCCAAACGTCACGAAGCATCGCCCCTCCAGGTTGGCGGCCCCTGCCGAATCGATGAACACCTGCTCGCGACAGCCGTCGGGCACCATCAGGATCGCAGTGATGCCGGCGCTGGCCATGTCCTTGGCGAGCTGGCCACCCTTGCTCTGCGTGGTGCCGCCAAAGTAGACGAGGTCGGGCTTTGCCGCCTTGATGCTCGCCATCAACGACTTGAACTCTTGCGCCTTGGCGTCGATCGAGTCGTGATCCAGCACCTCGATGCCGATCTCCCGGCACCGCTCGTCGAAGAGATCGGCGAGGCCTTTGCCGTAGACCTCGTTGTCGTCGAGGATGCAGACGGTCTTCACGCCGCGGCGCTTGGCCCAGTCGGCCGACAACGGCCCCTGCAGGTCGTCGGCGGGCACGACCCGCGTGTAGTTGAGTCGCCCGGTGGGCCGGTAGACGCCGGGCTCCCCCGGCTCGCCGAGGCCGGGCTTCGTCAGCCCCACGGCCGTGTTGGCCGGCGACACCATCAACAGGTCGCCGAGGTTCAAGATCGGCATCGACACCTTCGCGGCGCCGGAATTGAAGGTGCCGATGTAGGCAACCACGTCGGGATCCTGAAGCGCGCGGCGGGCATTGGCCGCCTCGGCTTCGCTCGTCCACTGGCCGGCGGCGGCGGTCGAGTCGTCGAGGTCGAGATACTCGACGCGATAGGGCCCGACCCTACCCCCGGCCTCCTCGACTGCCATGCGGATGCCCCGCACGATCGTGTCGGACTGCTGCTTCGCGCTGCCTGTCCGCGGCAGGCTGGAGACGATGGTGACGAGCGTGGGATCAGCCGGACGGCAGCCGGCGAAAAATAGGCCGATGAGCAGTATGGCGGAGATTCGTGGCGTCATGGCTGATACCTTAGCAGACCCGAGGCTGCTACGGTTCGGGGCTGCCCATGTCCCTCACGGATGATGCCGACTCCCATAAAAGCCCCCGGCGGAAGCCGGGGGACTCCGGGTCTGCAGCGGATACCGTCAACCACTTACCCCCGCTTCACCAGCCGCCAGGCTCTGTGAATGCGTTCGTTCCGGAAGTCCTCGGGGATCGTGCGATTGGTGATCTCGCGGAAGGTGTAGAGGGCCGACAGCCGCTCCTCGGCGAGATGAAACCGGCGAAAGTTGGTCGAAAAATAGACGATGCCCCCGGTGATGAGATTCCTGGCCACCAATTCCAGGAATTCGGCATGGTCGCGCTCGATGTCCCACGGCGTCTCGCTCTTCGCCGACCGCGAGTAGGTCGGCGGATCGACCACCACCAGATCGAACGGCGGCTCGCCGCGATTGGCCCGGTGCTCGAGGAAAGCGCGGGCTTCGTCCCGCACGATCCGGTGGCGGCCCGCGTCCTTGAAGCCATTCTTCGCGAGGTTCGTCCGCGTCCACTCGAGATAGGTGTTTGAGAGATCGACGCTCACCGTCTCCTTGGCCCCGCCCGCGGCCGCATAGACCGAAAAACTTCCGGTGTAGCAGAAGAGGTTGAGCATCCGCTTCCCCTCGGCTTCGCCGCGGACCATGGCCCGCGTCTGACGGTGGTCGAGGAACAGTCCCGTATCGAGATAGTCGGAGAGGTTGACCTCGAACGACAGATCTCCCTCCTTCACCGCAAGCACCGCCTGCCGCTGGTCGACTTTTTCATACTGCCCACCATCTCGCTGGCGGCGGCGAACCTTCAGGAAGGTCTGCATCGACGGCACGCCAAGTTCCAACGCCGCCGCCTCGATCATCTTGTCGAGCCAGACGTCGTGCTCGATGTCGGTGCGTTCGTGCGGCCGCTCATACTCGGCGGCGTGGAGCCAGCCGGCATACCAGTCGATCACCAGCGGGATCTCGGGAATGTCGCGGTCGTAGACACGAAACGCTTCGATCCCTTGGCGGCGGGCCCACTTGGAAAGATGTTTGAACCGCTTGGCGAGCCGCCGGCGGAAGTCGCCGATCTGATCGTCGGTCGTGCGCATGTGCGGGCGGCCGGAGGCCGATGCAGGGGCCTGAGCCGGGGCATTGAAGCCGTCCGGATTGTCGCCGGGACGGCAGAAGTCTCCTCGCGGGGATCTTTCGCCGTCACCCTCTACGGAGCCGCTTTCCTCCTCAGGGCGAAAGCTCCCATGCTCGTCGAGCTTCCGCCGATCCCGTCGCTCAGCGTCGGGGGTGCCTGTGTCTCCCGGGGGAGGCGGAACATCGCGCCGCTTGATCTCCAGTTCCAAAAGTCGGCAGGCGATCGGACCGTTGAAGAGCGGCACGCGATACGTGGGCCGCAGGCCGAGCTGGCCGGCCGCAGGCGTGTCGGCCGAGAGGATGGCCGCCCGCCAGCCACCGCACTGCTGCACGAGCCAGTCGCCAAACCGCCTGAAGAAGGCGGCGGACCGCGGCAGCGGCAGGCGTTCGCCATACGGAGGATTGGTGACCACGAGCCCGCCCGCCCCCGCCGGCCTGGCTTGCTCGAAGTGTTTCACGTCGATCGTGATGCACGCTGCCACGCCCGCCGCCTCGGCGCAGGCCTTCGCCGCAGCGACAGCATTGGGATCGAGATCGCTGGCCTGAAAGCCTCCGGCCGGCTGCCGGACGCGGGCCTCGAGTTCCGCCACCAGCCGGTCAAAGAGGCCGCGGTCGCAGTCGCGAAACTTATAGAAGCCGTGCGCCTTCCGCCTCGCGCGATACAACCCCGGCGCGATCCGCGCGGCGATCGTGGCCGCCTCGATGACGAGCGTGCCGGAGCCACACATCGGGTCTAACAATGGCTCGTCGTTTGACGACTCCTGGGCACGCTCGCCAGCGTGCCACCAGCCCGTGATCCCGAGGATGCCGGCGGCGAGCACTTCGGAGAGCGGCGCGTCAACCTCCCCCATCCGCCAGCCCCGTTGGTGGAGCGACCGACCAGCGGCGTCGCGGAAGATCGTCGCCACGTCGCCTACCAAATGGAGCCCGAGCCGGAGCGTCGCTCCCCGCAGCTGCACGCTCGGACGCTTGCCACTCGGCGTGCGGAGCTGGTCGACGATCGCATCCTTGACGATCTGGGCGGCGTAGAGCGAGTGCGTCAGAAACGTGTCGTGGATCGCGGCATCGACCCGCAGCGTGTCGGAGATCTTCAGCTGTTCCGTCCAGTCGACCTCCTGCATCGCGTGATAGAGCGAGTCGGGCGAGTCGACGCGAAACCGTCCGAGCGGCTCGAGCACGCGGATCGCCGCGCGGCTCTCGAGCACCGCCCGGTAGAGCGTCTCCTTTTCAGCCCCGGGAGCGGCCGAGAACTCGATTGTCCGCCGACCGATGCGGAGGTCCTGCGCCCCCACACGCTCCAACTCCTGCGCGAGGATCCACTCGAGGCCTTCAAGCGTCCGCGCGGTCATCCGCGGCGGCTCGTCAGGCGACGGCGCCGGCAACGGCCGGGGGGTGGGAGGCACTGCAGGAAATCGCACCACGTCCATCACGCTCTCGATCGGTCGAAGGTCACAGCATCTCCACGAATTCTTCGACCGTGATGCCCATGTCCGCAATGAGACCGTGCAGCGTTCCCCGCTTCAAGGTGCGTCCCTTGTGGATCGGCACCACAATCCGCTGCCGTTCGTCTCCCGCTGCCCGGATGAACACGGCATGGCTGCCCTTTTGCCGATCCAAAACGAATCCGAGCTTTTCGGCCACGACAACCAGTTCCCGGGCAGTCACCGCCGGCAGCCGCGTCATATCGCGACCTCGACCGGCTTGATCAGCAGATCCTCCACCGGAATCGTTTCCCCCTTGGCGGCCATGCTTTCCAAATACACCTCGATCGCCTCGCGGACGTTCGCCACAGCCTCGTCGACTGTGTCGCCCTCGGAGTGGCAGCCTTTGAGGGCGGGGCAGGACGCATGAAATCCGCCCTCAGGATCACGTTCGAGAACGACGGTGAAATGATGCTTCGTCATCGAGGAGGATCTCCATGGCCCACGTTGGCGTTGACTCACCAGCAACCTTACGCGAAGCAGCACCGCCTGTCGAATTCCGCTGTCGCTACCGAGCCGTAACGCTCGCCGGAAACCGGTCCTGGATCGCCTGCACTTCCAGCTGCTCGGTGCGGAGGGCCTCCATCGCCAGCACGCAGGCCTCTGCTGCCGGCAGCGTCGTGATGCAGGGCACGCCATACTGCACACTCGCGGCCCGGATGCGACCCTCGTCGGTCCTCGCCCCCTTGCCCCGCGGTGTGTTGAAGATCAACTGCACGCGACCGTCGATGAGTGAATCGATCAGGTTCGGATGCCCCTCCTGCAGCTTTTTCACGATCTCGACGGCGATGCCCGCCTCGGTGAGCGCCCGCGCCGTGCCGGAGGTGGCGATCAGCTCGAAGCCCATCGCCACGAGCCGGCGGGCCAGACCCACCATCATCTCCTTGGCCTGCGGACTCGCCACGCTGAGGAAGATCCTTCCTTTCTGCGGCAGCAGAATGCCGGCCGCGATCTGGCTCTTGGCAAAGGCGATGCTGAAGCGGTCACTCACGCCCATCACTTCGCCAGTGCTCCGCATCTCGGGCCCCAGCGCGATGTCGACGCCGGCGAACTTCACGAACGGGAACACGCTCTCCTTCACGCTCACGTGTGCCGGCACCGGATCGGAGTCGATTCCCTGCTCCGCCAGCGTCATGCCCGCCATCGCCTTCACCGCCACCTTCGCCACCGGCAGGCCCGTGGCCTTGGCGACAAACGGCACGGTGCGACTGGCCCGTGGGTTCACTTCGATCACATACAGCGTCGGCTTTCCATCCTCCTTCTTGACCGCAAACTGCACGTTCATGAGGCCGACCACACTCAGGGCCCGCGCCCTGCTGATCGCAGCCTTCTTGATCTCGCCGACCACCTCCACCGACAGACTGTGCGGCGGGATGCAGCAGGCCGAGTCGCCGGAGTGAACCCCCGCCTCCTCGATGTGCTCCATCACGCCGGCGACGATCACGTCGCGGCCGTCGCCGATGCAGTCGACGTCGACCTCGATCGCATCCTCGAGAAACCGGTCGATCAGCACTGGCTGCCCCTGCGCCACGGCAAAGGCCTCGGCCACATACCGCTCGAACTGCACGTGGTCGTAGCAGATCTCCATGGCCCGTCCGCCGAGCACGAAGCTGGGTCGCACGAGCGACGGGAAGCCGATCCTGGCCACCTCGCGGCGGGCCTGCTCCAGCGTTCGCGCGATGCCGCTGGCGGGCTGCTTGAGACCGACGCGGTCGAGCAGTTCGCGAAACTTCTCCCGATCCTCCGCCATTTCGATCGTGTCGACACTCGTGCCGATGATCGGCAGGCCGGCGGCAAAAAGCGCCCGGGCCAGGTTCAGCGGTGTCTGCCCACCGAGTTGCACGATCACGCCGTCGGGCTGGATGCGGTCGGCGATGTTGAGCACGTCTTCGCACGTCAGCGGCTCGAAGAAGAGCATGTCACTCGTGTCGTAGTCGGTGCTCACCGTCTCCGGGTTCGAGTTGACCATCACGCTCTCGATCCCCATCTCGCGGAGCGCGAAGCTCGCATGGCAGCAGCAGTAGTCGAACTCGATGCCCTGCCCGATGCGGTTGGGTCCTCCACCGAGGATCATCACCCGTTTCTTGCCCGGCTCCTTGGGCCTGATCTCGTCCTCATCTTCCCAGGTGGAATAGTAGTAGGGCGTCTGGGCCTCGAACTCGGCGGCGCAGGTGTCGACCGACTTGTAGGTGGCCAGGATCCCACGCCGCTTGCGATCGTCGCGCACCTCCATTTCCGAGGCGCCGAGCATCACGGCCAGCTGCCGGTCGGAGAAGCCCGCCTGCTTGGCGTGCCGCATCAGGCCATCGTCGATCGCCGCGAGCGTGCCGACGGTGCGAATCAGGCTCTCGATCTCCACGATCTGCTGGAGCTGGTCGAGGAACCAGCGATCGATGGCCGTGAGCTCATGGACTTCCTCGACCGTCATGCCCGCCTTGAACGCATACCGGAGATACCAGACGCGGTCGGGGTCGGCCGTCGCCACGCGAGCGCGAATGTCATCGAGCGACGGCTCAGCCGCGGTGCCCCAGAGATCCTTGCCGTCGCAGCCGAAGCCGAAGCTGCCGACCTCCAGGCCGCGGAGCGACTTCTGGAAGGCCTCCTTGAACGTGCGGCCGATCGCCATCGTCTCCCCGACGCTCTTCATCTGCGTGGTGAGCCTGCTGTCGGCCTCAGGGAATTTCTCGAACGCGAACCGCGGCACCTTCACGACGACGTAGTCGATCGAGGGCTCGAAGCAGGCCTTCGTCCGCCGCGTGATGTCGTTGGGGAGCTCGTGGAGCCGCCAGCCCACCGCCAGCTTCGCGGCGATCTTCGCGATTGGAAAGCCGGTGGCCTTGCTCGCCAGCGCGCTTGACCGGCTCACGCGCGGATTCATCTCGATCACGATCATGCGGCCGTTCTCGGGATGCACGGCGAACTGGATGTTCGAACCGCCCGTCTCGACGCCGATCGCCCGGATGACGGCGAAGCTGGCGTCTCGCATCCGCTGATACTGCCGGTCGGTGAGCGTCAGTGCCGGGGCGACCGTGATCGAGTCGCCGGTGTGCACGCCGCAGGGGTCGAAGTTTTCGATGGAGCAGATCACGACGGCGTTGTCGTCCGCGTCGCGCATCACCTCCATCTCATATTCCTTCCAACCGAGGATCGACTCCTCGACGAGCACTTCGCCGACCGGCGAGAGATCGAGGCCTCGCTGCACCTTCTGGTCGAACTCCTCGCGATTGAACGCGATTCCGGAACCCGAGCCGCCGAGCGTGAAGCTGGGGCGGATCACGGCGGGCAGGCCGATCTCGGAGAGCACCTCTCGCGCCTCTGGCAAACTCTTCACGATCCGACCGCGGCAGGTCTCGAGGCCGATCTTCCGCATCGTCTGCTTGAAAATCTCGCGGTCCTCACCGCGGCGGATCGCATCGCTCCGGGCACCGATCATCTCGACGCCATGTTTTGCGAGCACGCCGTGGCGTTCCAACTCCAGAGCGAGATTGAGGGCCGTCTGGCCGCCGAGCGTGGGGAGCACGGCGTCGGGCTTCTCCACCTCGATCACCTTCTCCAACATCTGCCAGGTGAGCGGCTCGATGTAGGTGCGGTCGGCCGTGCCCGGATCGGTCATGATCGTGGCCGGGTTTGAATGCACCAGCACGACGCGGTAGCCGTCCTCGCGGAGCGCCTTGCATGCCTGGGTGCCTGAATAATCGAATTCGCAGGCCTGCCCGATGACGATGGGCCCGGAACCGATCAGCAGAATCGTGTGAAGATCGTCGCGACGGGGCATGGAAAAACCTGAGGTGCGCGCAAAACTGCCACAGACTAGCATTCCAACCGCCCTGGCTTCAACGAACAGCTACAATCCTCGCACTCCGTATCATTTTCCACCTGCCGTCCACGGCGCACGGGAGCCTTTTGCCATGTCCATCGCCACCCCCTCGATCGACGCCCTCCGTGACACACTCTCCGACGAACTGAAAGACATCCGGCTCAATCTTTCGAGCGTCCTCGTCGGCGAAAACCTCCAGCCGCTCCAGAGCCTGGGCGTGGCCCTGGCCGCCGCCGCGTTCGTGCGGTGCCGGCCGCTCGCCGAGGCGATCGAGGCGGATCTGCGGGCTGTCGACGCGGCCGCAGCAGCCCCGGTGATCTCCGATGCCGCCGCCGCCGCCGGTCTGATGGCGATGAACACCGTCTATTACCGCTTCCGCCACATGCTGGGCAAGGAGAGCTACGAGGCCCGTTCCCCGCGGCTGCGGATGAGCCGCATGGCCCAGCCGGCCACCTCCAAGGCCGACTTCGAACTGATGAGCCTGGGCTGCGCGGCGCTCGCCGGCTGCGAACTGTGCATCAAGAACCACGAGGCGAGCCTCGTGCATCTGGGCGTGAGCGAGGAGGCCTGCCACGACGCCGTCCGCATCGCCGCCGTGATCAACGCCGTCGCCTGTGGCCTGCCCGTCTGACGCCAAAGGCACAGAGAGGCGAAACACACATCATGCTGCGATGGATGAAAACGGTGGGCCTCCTGGCGGTCGTCGGCGGCGGCGTCGTGGCAGCGGCCTTCTTCGGCCTGATTCCCGGCTGGAAACGCCCGGCGGAGCCGGCAGCCGCGACTCATCCACCAGCCCTTCACACGGCCAGACATCCCGAGGCGATCGCCGTGACGGTGACCGCCGCCGTGCCGCGAACGGTCGAGCGGCGTGTCCGCACCGTGGGCACGTTGCACGGGTTCGAGGAGATCGAGATCAGCCCTCAGGTCGATGGCAACGTGCACCGGGTGGCCCGCGACGTCGGCGATCTGGTGTCGCCCGGTGACCTGCTGCTGGAAATCGACGCCACCGATTTCCAGCTCGCGGTCCAGGAGAATGCCCGCAGCCTCGAACTCGAACTCGCACGCCTCGGACTGAGCAAGGTTCCCGATGCGTTGTTCTCCACCGAAACACTGCCGAGCGTCGAGCGGGCCAGGCTCGTGGAGCGAAATGCCGCGGATACGTTCGATCGCTACAAGGCCCTGACCGCCCGGGGCGTCATGACCAAGGACGACTACGAGAAAGCCGAGCTGAACCTGCAGACGGCCAGGCTCGACACGAAGCAGCGACTCCTCGAGGCGGAGCAGACGCTCGCCACCGTGCGGCATCGGCAGGCCGTGCTGGAGACGGCGGGCAAACGACTGCGTGACACACGCATCCTCGCACCGGCCATCACCGTGCGAACGCCCCCCGTCCTGAAGCAGGCGGCCGGCACGTCCGTCCTCGCGGTCCCCGCCACGGACGCCGAGCCCGCTCTGGCCTACACCGTCGCCGAACGGTTCGTGTCGGAGGGGGAGATCGTCCGTGCCGCGCCGCCCACGAAGCTCTTCCGACTGGTCGTGGACAGTGTTCTCAAGCTGAAGGCCGCCGTGCCGGAGCGGTATGCGTCGCAGGTGCGACCCGGCCAGGAGGTGGATCTGGCGGTCGAGAGCCTGCCCGGGCGAACCATCGGCGGACGCGTCGCCCGCGTCAATCCGACCGTCGACACGGCCAATCGCACGTTCGAAGTCGAGGTCTGGGTGCCCAACCGGGAACGCCTGCTCAAGTCTGGCTCGTTCGCGACGGCTTCGATTCTGCTCGGCGCCGATGACGGTGCCGTGACGGTGCCGGAGGAGGCGATCGTCCGCTACGCAGGCGTCACGAAACTCTTCACCGTCGTGGACGACAAGGCGGTCGTCGTTCCGGTCGAACTCGGATCACGGCTCGACATTTCGGGATCGGCCGGGGCGGTCCATCGCTGGGTGGAGGTGTCTGGTCCGCTCGCAGTCGGTGTGCCCGTCGTGACGACCGGCCATTCCCAGCTCAGTGACGGCGCGGCCGTGCGGGTCCGCGAGACTTCTGGGAAAGCGACGACCGCCCCCGAAGGCGTGGCGCCGAAGGCAGGGCAGCCGGACCAGGCTCCGGCTGCGGAGAGCGGCCGATGAAGATCTGGGATCTGTGCATCCAGCGGCCGATCTTCACGGTCATGCTCGTCTCGGCGCCGATCGTGCTCGGGCTGGCAAGTTACCCGCGTCTGGGTGTCGAACTGTTCCCGAACGTCGACCTGCCGCTCGTCACTGTCACGACGACGCTCCGCGGAGCAAGCGTCGAGGAGATGGAAACGGGTGTGACCAAGCCGATCGAGGAGATCGTCAACACGGTGTCGGGCATCGAACAGTTGCGATCCACGACCAAGGAGGGGATCTCGCAGCTGACGATCGAGTTCGAACTCGAGAAAAATGGCGCGGTGGCGGCCCAGGAGGTCGATGCCAAGGTGCGGACGATCCTCAGCCAGTTGCCCGAGGGCACCGATGCCCCGATCATCGACAAGTTCGCGCTCGATGCCGCACCGGTGCTGACGGTGGCGGTCTCGGGACGTCGCGACGCGAGGGAAATCACCGAGATCGCCCGTCGCCGGATCAAGGAAGACCTCGAATCCCTGCCCGGTGTCGGCGCCGTGATTCTGGTCGGCGGCCGGCAGCGGGCGATCCAGATCTCCATCGACACCGACCGCCTGCAGAAGTACGAGCAGCTCACCATCGACGACGTGCGACAGGCCCTCGTCCGCGAAAACCAGGAGCAGCCCGGCGGCCGGATCGATCAGGGCCCGCGGGAACTCGTGCTCCGCACGATGGGCCGGGTCCGCGAGCCGGCCGACTTCGCCGAACTGATCGTCGCCAACCGTCATGGTCAGCCGATCCGCATCAAGGACATCGGAACAGTCAGCGATTCGTTCGAGGAGCCTCGGGGGCTGAGCCGCCTGTGGACGGCCGGCCCCGCCGAACTGGCAGATGCCCGCGGCGCCGGGCGGCCGGGCGACCTGGCCGTGAGCCTGATCGTGCAGAAGCAGTCGGGCACCAACACCGTCGCCGTGGTCGAGCGGGTCAAACACCGGTTGGAGGAGATCCGGGACATCCTGCCCGACGACATCGACGTGCAGATCATCCGCGACCAGTCGCGGTTCATCGAGAACTCGATCCACGAGGTCCAGACCCACCTGCTGCTGGCCGCCGTCCTCGTCAGCTTGACGATCCTGCTCTTCATGCGCGACTGGCGCACGACGCTCATCGCCACGCTCTCCATCCCGACATCGATGATCGCCACCTTCGCGTTCATGGATGCGATGGGCTTCACGCTCAACAACATCACCATGCTGGGGCTGATCCTCGCGATCGGCATCGTGGTCGACGACGCCGTGGTCGTCCACGAAAACATCTTCCGTCACATGGAGGAATATGGGCTGGGGGCCCGCGAGGCCGCCGCGAGCGCCACCCAGGAGATCGCGCTGGCGGTCGTCGCCACGACCTTCTCGCTCCTGGTCATTTTCATCCCGGTGGTCTTCATGGGCGGGCGGGTCGGCCGCTTCTTCAGCAGCTTCGGCTACGTGGTGTCGTTCTCGATCCTGATGAGCATGTTCGTCTCGTTTACGATGACGCCCATGCTCTGCTCCCGGTTCCTCAAGGCCGAGGACGCCGCCGCCCACTCGAGCAAGTCGGGCTTTGTCTGGCGGGCGGTCGAGGGCTTCTCCATGCTCTGCCTGCGGTTTTCGCTGCGGCACCGCTGGCTCGTCGTGCTGGTGACCGTCGGCGTGCTCGCCTCGACGCCCTCCCTGATGCGCATCGTCGGAAAGGATTTCGTGCCGCGCGACGACACGAGCGAGTTCGAGGTGGCGGTGACCTTGCCGGAGGGGTGCTCACTCGAACGGGCCGACGAGGTGCTCTCGGAGGTCGAGTCGCAGCTCCGGGACCTGCGGGGAGTGCGAAAGACGCTCATCACCATCGGTGACACGACCGGCAGGACCGTTCGCCTCCGCGAACGCGAGTACAGCCAGTTCGACGTGATGGCCGATGCCCGGCAGATCCTGCTCGACTATCCCGACCTGCGGGCCGCGGTGCAGGACGTCGCCGCCTTCTCCGGTGCCGGTTTCCGGCAGGTGATGGTCGACCTGAACCTGCGTGGCCCCGACATGGAGCGGTTGCAGGACTATTCGGAAAAGATCTGCGCGTGGATGAAGGCGGAGGGGCACTTTGTCGACGTCGACACGAGCCTCTCGTTCCGCAAGCCGGAGGTGCGGATCGTGCCGAATCGCGAGCGGGCGAGCGAACTGGGTGTGTCGATCCAGGCGATCTCATCGACGACCAACGTGCTCGTGGGGGGCGATCCGGTCAGCAAATACAAGGAGGCGGACCAACAATACGACGTCTGGCTTCGCGCCGACCGTTCGTTCCGCGACGACTCCGCGCAGATCGCCAGGCTGACGGTGCCCTCGAGCAAGCCTGGGGTGGGCGTCGTCGAACTCGGGAGCGTCGCCGCCTTCGAGGATGCCCAGGGACCGAGCACCATCGAACGTTTTTCGCGGCAGCGGCAGGTCGTCGTCTCCGCCAACCTCGATGGCAAGGCCCTGGGTGAGGCTGTCGCGGAACTGGGAGAGTACGTCAACACGCTGGATCTGCCTGCGGATTACCGCTGGGAGTTCATCGGGCAGGCCAAGAGCCTCAAGGAAACGAATACGAATTTCCTCATCGCGTTTGGTCTGGCATTCCTGTTCATGTACATGATTCTCGCGGCCCAGTTCGAGAGCTTCGTGCACCCGATCACGATCCTGCTGGCACTACCGCTGACGATCCCCTTCGCGATCCTGTCGCTGATCCTGTTGCGGACGAACCTCGTGTTCGGCATCGTCAAGAAGAACGGCATCCTGCAGGTCGACTACACGAACGTGCTCCGCGAGAGGGGCGTGCCGCGGGATCAGGCGATCCTCGAGGCCAACGCCGTGCGACTGCGGCCGATCCTGATGACGACGGTCATGCTCGTGGCGGCGATGATCCCCATGGCGATGGGCGAGGGGCCGGGCGCAGCCTCACGGGCCGGCATGGCCAAGGTGATCCTTGGTGGCCAGCTGTTGTCGCTGCTGCTGACGCTCCTGCTGACCCCAGTGGCCTACTCGCTCTGGGATGATCTGACGGTGGCAATTCAACGTCTTCCCGCGTGGCTCGGCCGGGGCGGCTCGCACGGCGGTCAGGGCACGGGCAAGGCGGATCCGGCCGCCGGTCCGCCGAGTTCGCGCAGATACTCGAGCGTATAGATGCCGCTCGAGTGGCCGTCGGAGAATTCGATCGAGTAGGCGTATTGGCCCACGGGCTTCATCCCCGCGATCGTAAGCGGTGCCACCTCTTCCGCCCTGAGCACGGGAAGCAGCGCCGGCACAGCCGGCTGCACCCGTTGCTCGCGGCAGGTCGCACACGGGCAGGCGTCTCGCAGGAGCCGCGGCGAGTAGCTGCCCGTCGCGCCGTCACTCCACACGATCTCGATGCCGTGGCCGATGCGTCGAATGGATTGCGGAACGGGCTGCGTCATGTTCAACCTTCTTTTCGGTCTTCTTTTCGCCGCGTGTCGCGCCGGTCGACGATTCGTCGCCCCTTGCCCTCAAACCGCGGCAGGCTGCCCGCCGAAACGGTGACCACATCCACCCGCAGCCCAAGCCGCACCTGCATCTCCCGGGCCACGCGCCCAGGGTCGGCGAGGCGATCCTCTATCTCTAACTTCAACACGTCAAGGCTTTCGTGCGTGGCGACAGTCAGCCGGTATTCGACGACCTCGGGAAAGCTGCGCACGATGTCGTCGATCGCGCCGGGGAAAATGTTCACGCCACGGACCACGAGCATGTCATCGGTGCGCCCGAGGACGCCACCTTCGAGCCGCACCCACGCACACGCCCCCGCCTCGATCGCATCCGGCGTCGGCCACCGCGGCCGCACGAGATCGCCGGTGCGGTAGCGGATCAGGGGCGCCCCCACGCGGCCGAGCGTCGTGAGCACCAACTCCGACAACTCGCCCGGTTCGGCGGCCTGCCCCGTCTTCACCGACAGAAACTCGGCATGAAACCACGGCTCGATCACGTCGAGGCCCTGGCCCGCCAGATCGCCCACGCCCCACGGCCCCACCTCGGTCGCGCCGGCATGATCGAGCAGATCCGCCCCCCACGCCTCGCGAATTCTCGACCGCACCGCAGGCACCGAGCCGCCGGGCTCCCCTGCCACGATGACCAGACGAATCGGCACATGCTTCAGGTCGAGTTTGTGGTCGGCTGCGACCTCCGCCAGATGCAGGCTGTAGCTCGGCGTGGCCACAAGCACCGTCGCCCCGATGGATCTCGCCATTTCGAGCCGCGCGAGCGTTGTCATCCCCCCGGTGGGAATCGCCATCACCTGCCGGGAGAGCAGCGCGTCGAAACAGCTCCAAAAGCCTGCAAAGGGTCCAAACGAAGAGGCCACGAGCACTCGATCGCCCGGCCGCACGCCGCCGCGGTCGAGGATCGACTCCCAGCACGCCATCCACCATGCCCAGTCCTCGGCCGTGTCGAAGACAGGAATCGGCCGGCCGTGCGTGCCGCTGGTCTGGTGAAATCGCACGTAGCGATCGGGCGGCCAGGTGAGGTTGCCGGGGATGCCGGCCGCTGCGGCCGCTTCGACCAGTTCTTCCTTGAAGGTGAAGGGCCATTGTTCAAGGGCATCGAGCGACGCCAGTTCGTGCGACTCCCGTGCGAGCTTCCCCGCATAGAAGCGGTTGTGCGGCAGGATCGCCCGCACGAGCCCGCGCAGCCGCTCGAGCTTGAGCGCATCGAGCTGCTCACGCGACGGCGACGCTGAAAAGGAAGACGGGACGGTCATGGAACTATTATGCCATGAACGACCTGAGGACGGGGCTGCCCATGCCCCGTCGCCGGACGTTCGCTTTCGTATCCTGCAATCCTGTTCGGCACGGCACGTGTTGCCCCCCGTGGCGGCAAGTTTTTAACTTGTCCGGTGCCCGGGCACGGATTCCACAAGTTAAAAACTCGTGGCCACAAATCAACGAGGGCGGGCTCCCCGAACACCGTAGCGAGGCTGCTTCACGAAAAACACGACATCCTGTCGCCCTGACGGGCGGATGCCCGTCCTTGGCCAGTTTCTTGGCCGGCATCCGCCGGCTGGTGCTGCGCTTCGCATCCTGCGAAGCAGTCGTACGCGTAGCCGGGATCGGCGGAAGCTCGAGGAGCTTTTGGATTTTTCGCCCCTGCCCGGCAAAGCACTATCGCATCGCGTGATGGCGAAAAAGCCACTGCGACGAGACTTCTGCCGTCCCGGCGGTGCGATTCAGTTGACTCCCCTACAGTCCCGGGATGCCCTGGGCCGGCGCGTTTTGCCGCGGGGCCTGCAGTCCCTGCATCGGCGATGGCGACGGGGGCGGCAGCACGAGTCCGCCGCCCGGTGGTGGCAACGGCTGCGGGGGCAGCGCGGGAATCGGCTGGGCCACCATCGGCTGCTGCACGACAGGAACCGGCGGCGGGGCGGGCAGACTGCCCGCAGACAGCCGGGCCTGTTCGGCCCGGGCGACGACCGACTCCGGCGGCATCGACGCCGTGGTGCTCATGGCCAGATCGACGACCCGCTCGTCGCGAATTTCCCAGGGCCAGAGGTTTTCGGTGACGAAGTCGAGCGGGAAAATCTCGTACCAAGGAATCGGAAACGGCTGCCGAACCGTCAGGGTTTCGTAGCCGTCCTTGATGAGCCGGATCTTCCGCGTGCCGTAGTAGATGAAGTCGGTCGACACCGGCGTGGTGCCGATCTGGTAATCGTCGACATAGACGAGGGCCCCCGGCGGACTGCTGCGGATCGTCATTCTCCGCTGCACGCAGCCCCAGGACGGCACCAATGCCGCAACCGCCAGCAGGCAGCCGCACACACCGGCCGAAAAGCCGCCCGGCGGTCGAATTTTGGCAGTTTTGGCATGCATCGGAAGGGGTCCTTGGCGACCGAGGCCCAGCGGGCGGAAACCATAGACTTCCGGCCTGCCCGCCGCCAGACCAGCCGAGCCTTGCGTATCCTGCCCGACCAATCGTGTCTCGCCCGGACCGCGTCATCCGGCTAGAATCCGCTCTTTTCCGCCACCCGCCCGAGGTATGTCGACGCGTGGGAAAAGTCACAAGCCTGGTTTATTGCGACCGCACCGATATCGGCCGCCGTCGCTCGAGCAACCAAGACGGCAGGTCGGTGCTGCCGGCGAACCCACAGCAGTTCCGCACGCGGGGCTGGTTGTTCATGGTGGCCGATGGCATGGGAGCCCATGCCGCCGGCGAGCTGGCCAGCGCGATCGCGGCCGACCGCGTGCCGAAGATCTACGAACAACACTCCCAATATTCACCGCCCCTCGCCCTCAGACTGAGTCTGCAACGGGCCAACGGCGAGATTCACGCGAAGGGTGAGAGCGGGCACGAGTTCAAGGGCATGGGGACGACCTGCACCACGCTCGTGCTCCTCCCGCGTGGCGCGATCATTGGTCACATTGGCGACAGCCGCTGCTACCGGATCCGGGGCCGAACGATCGAACAGTTGTCGCGCGACCATTCTCTCGTCTGGGAATTGGAATCGGCCGGCGGTATGTCGCGTGAACAGGCAAACGATGCTGCCCCGAAGAACATCATCACGCGTTCGATGGGCCCGCATGCCCGCGTTGAGGTCGATCTGGAAGGACCGTTTCCGGTGACGTCAGGCGACGCATTCCTGCTCTGCAGCGACGGCCTCTCCGGCCAGGTGTCGGACGAGGAGATTGGCCTGCTCACTGCCGAGTTGGAACCGGCGGAGGCCGTGCCGGCCCTGATCGGTCTGGCATTGGTGCGGGGCGCCCCCGACAACGTCACCGTGATCGTCGCGCGGGCCGGTGAGGAGGAGGCTTCGAAACCGTCTCGCAAGGACGATCCGTGGCCAATGACCGAGGAGGGCACGACGACCCAGCGCAAGGCCACCCGCGCCTGGATCGCCTTGGGATTCGCCGCCGCATGCCTGCTGGCGGCCCTCATGTTCAATCCCTTCAGCATGCTCACGAAGGATCTGTGCCGCGACTCGGAACTGATGCACGCGGTGTGCATGTTTGGCAGCACGGGCGCGCTGCTGGCGTTCTTCATTGCGATCCTGTTTTCCATGCAGGGATTCCTGATGCCAGCCTCGTCGCAGGGGCGAAGGCTCCACTCCGGTGACTTCCTCGGCAAGGGCCCTTATCGCCGCTACGACTGCACCCCGACGGAGCAATTGGTGGAGGGCATCGTGACGAGCATCGAGCGTGCCGCCGAGGAATTGCCCGCCACCGATCGCGACCGCACGGTTGCCATCCTGGCTCGAGTGAGGCAGCACGCCGCAGGCGGGGCCTTCCACGAGGCGACGGTCGCCGCGGCCGAGGCCCTCGCCATTTTTTCACAGGCCGTCGAGGCGACGCGGGGGGATGACACACTCATCACCCCGAAGCCCCCCGCCCATACCTCGCCTCACAATCCCGCCTGACCATAATTCCTGCCAGAGCCCACCATGAAAATCATCACCCGCTACGTGTTGAGCGAACTGCTGCAGGTCTTTCTCGTGGCGCTCTCCGCCCTCACGCTCTTCATGCTCGTCATCGGTCTGGTCAAAGAGGCTCAGCAGCAGGGGCTGGGGTTGATGCAGATTCTTGCGCTCATCCCCTACGTGCTGCCGGAGGCGATGCGATTCGCGGTGCCGGGGACGATGCTGTTCGCCGTGGCCAGCGTGTTTGGAAGGATGTCTGCCTCGAACGAGATCACCGCCCTCAAGGCGGCGGGCATCACGCCGATGGCGGTGATCTGGCCCGCGGCGGCGCTTGCCATCGTGGTAAGCCTCGTGTCGGTGTGGCTCAATGACATCGCCGTGTCGTGGGGCCGCGACGGCGTGCGGCGGGTGGTCATCAGCAGCGTCGAAGACATCATCTACGGCCGTCTGCGGCAGCAGCGTTCGTACAGCACGTCGCAGCTCTCGATCAACGTGAAGGGAGTCGACGGCAGGCGACTGATCCGCCCCACGCTCTCGTTCCAGCCGGGCGGGTCGAGCCCCCCCGTGACGGTGTCGGCTGCCGAGGCCTCGCTGCGTGCCGATGCGGCCGCTGGCACACTGACCATCATCTGCCGCGACGGCACCGTGCATGTCGGCGACGTGAAAGCGGTGTTCCCCGACACGATCGAGCGGGTCGTGCCGCTCGACGCCGTCAGTCGAAAAGGCAGCACCTCGACGAGCCCTTCCGAGATCGCCATGGCCGAGTTCACCAAGGCTCGCACCGACCAGATCGCAAAGATCGATCAATTCGAGCAAGTGGCGGCGGGAAAGATCGCCATGGGGATCGTCACCGGCCACATGGAGCAGACGGTGCCCGCCTCCGTGGAGCCCGACCGCCAGCAGGCCACATGGGCGAAGTCCCGGCTCACCCGGATCATCATGGAGCCCTGGCGTCGCTGGGCCAACGGGTTCAGCTGTCTGTGTTTTGTGCTGGTGGGTGCACCAATGGCGATCCGCATGCGGAATGCAGACTTCCTGACCAGCTTCTTCCTCTGCTTCCTGCCGATCCTCCTCGTCTACTACCCCGTCTTCATGCTGGGCGTTTCCCGCGTGAAGTCGGGTTCGCTTCCTGCGCCGGCTGTCTGGATGGGGAACGTGCTCGTCGCCCTCTGGGGCCTGTGGCTCCTCCGCAGCGTCATCCGCCGGTAACCTTTCACTCTCCGTCGCTCTGTTCATGGAGGAGTCCCCCATGCCTCGTCCTGTCACCCTGTTCACCGGCCAGTGGGCCGACATGCCACTGGAAGACCTGGCCCGCAAGGCCCGTGAGTTTGGCTACGGCGGCCTCGAACTCGCCTGCTGGGGCGACCACTTCGACGTGACGCGTGCCCTCGAAGAGAGCGGCTACTGCGCCGCCAAGCGCGACACCCTCGAGCGGCATGACCTTTCCGTGCATGCCATTTCCAACCACCTCGTGGGCCAGGCCGTCTGCGACCGCATCGACGAACGGCACAAGTCGATCCTGCCACCGCACGTGTGGGGCGACGGCAATCCGGCCGGCGTGAACAAACGGGCCGCCGAGGAGATGAAGCGCACCGCCCGCGCCGCCCAGAAGCTCGGCGTGTCGGTGGTCAACGGGTTCACTGGCTCGAGCATCTGGCATCTCCTCTATTCCTTCCCGCCCGTGACCGAATCGATGCTCAGTGCCGGGTTCCAGGAGTTCGCCGATCGCTGGCACCCGATCCTCGACGTGTTCGCGGAGTGCGGCGTGCGGTTTGCGCTCGAGGTGCACCCGACGGAAATCGCGTTCGACACGATCACGGCCCAGCGGGCCCTCGAGGCGATCGGCCGCCGCGAGGAGTTTGGGTTCAACTTCGATCCCAGCCACCTCCACTGGCAGGGCATCGATTCGGTGGAGTTCATTCGCACCTTCCATGACCGCATCTATCACGTCCACGTGAAGGATGCCGTCACGCTGTTGAACGGCCGCAACGGCACCCTCGGCAGCCACCTCAACTTCGGCGACCCACGCCGGGGCTGGGACTTCCGGTCGCCGGGCCGCGGCGGCGTGGACTTCGAAGAGATCATCCGCGCCCTCAACCAGATCGGCTACGAGGGCCCGCTCTCGGTGGAGTGGGAGGATTGTGGCATGGACCGCGAGCACGGCGCCGCCGAGGCATGCGCGTTCGTGCAGCAGCTCGACTTCGCGCCGAGCAAGCGGCAGTTCGACTCCGCGTTCGCCGAGGAGAGTTGAATCACGGCCGACATGCTGACGCTGCAACGTTGCCGTGTCCTCACCCTGCTCCTGGCGGCTGCAGCGGTGCTGCTGCCATCATGGTCTCGGTACGGGTCACGGGCCGGGATCGCGGCCGAACCGGTGGCTGTGAAGACGGAGTCTCAACTCAACGAGGAGTGGATGGTCGTCGTGGCCGGCCTCATGCGTCGAGCCGAAGCCGGCGGCCACGCTGACCTCGCCGCGTTCATCCGCGCCTGGCAGCTCCCCGATGAGGGCGATCGCCAGTTCATCCTCGCCATTCCCAGCGTGTTTCCCACGCCCACGCCGCCCGACTGGCTCGACACACCGGCCGAACAGTCGATCTGGGAAGACTTTCTGGCGGCCCGGCGAACCCGCGCTGCAGGCACGTTCGCCCTCGCGGTGGCAGCAGCCCAGTCGCAGACCACGCCGGCACGCCGCGCCGATCCAACCGCCACCGAAAGGACCGCGCTCGAACACCAGACGGCCGGGGCCATCCGGCTCCTCTATCGCACCCTCCGCGACGATCCCGACCACGAGCGGGCGCGGGAGGCGGGCGGCTGGGTGAAGCGGGATGGACAGTGGGTGTGGCCGGAGGCAGCGCGGCGGCTCGACAAGGGGGAGCAGTATTCGCCCGAGTTCGGCTGGCTGCCACCGGGCCGACAGAAGCGCTACGCCGCCGGCGAACGCTACGCCCACGGCCGCTGGACGAAGGCCGACGCAGCACGCCGTCCGATCACGGCGCCCGGCGATATCGACAAGCAGGGCTCAAGGTTCGCCTCCGATCACTGGCAGATCACCACCACCGCCGAAGAGAAGGCTGCCGCGAGCCTGGCCGTGCAACTGGAGGAGGCCCATACCGTCTGGCTTCAGATCTTTGGTGGATTTCAGTACGAGCCGGCAGAGTGGGAGCAGCGACTGGAGGGCCGCGGACGGCCGAAGGCCCTCGATGCCTTCGAGGCCAAGCTTGCGGCCAACCGGCAGGAATACATTCTGTCGCTGGAACCGCTCGAGCCGCTGATCGCCCGCACGCAGGGCATCTACTGGACGCCCACACGCACGGCCTGGTTCTTCGAGGGCGAGGGGCAGGAACCGACGACAGTGCATCACGAGGCCGCGCACCAACTGTTTGCCGAGAAGCGTCGCACAAGCCTGCTCGCAGGTGAGCGATGCGGCTTCTGGGCGATCGAGGCGGCTGCCTGCTACCTGGAGAGTCTGGGGCCGACACCGTGGGGCTGGACCGTGGGCGGCCGCGAGGCAGGGCGGGCTCCCGCAGCACGTGAACGGCTGCTCGACGACGGCTTTCATGTGCCGCTGGCAGAACTCACGGCACTGGGTCGAAGCGGCTTCCAAACCGACGACCGCCTGCCGCAGATCTACAGCGAAATCTCCGGCCTCGCCGACTTCTTCATGAACGGGCAGCGGGCGCGGTACCGCGAGGCCTTCGTCGAGTATCTCGTCCGCATCTACACCGGCACGGTCGACGCCGACACGCTGTCCCGCCTCTGCCGGAAGAGCTACGCCGAACTGGACGACGAGTATCGGCACCACATGGCCAGATGAGGCCCGCGTTGACGGCGGTTCTCGCGGGCTTCTACACTTCTTCGCAATTAGCAACGAATCTCTTGGAGAAGACCGTCTCATGGCTGCCCCCTCCGCCCCCGCCGCGCGCACGTCCCACGCCGCCGACGTCGACCGCCTCGCAATCGACACGATCCGCACCCTCTCGATGGACGCGGTCGAGGCCGCCAAGAGCGGCCATCCCGGCACGCCCATGGCGCTGGCGCCCGTGGCCTACACCGTGTGGACCGATTTCCTGCGGTACGACCCGGCCGATCCCCTCTGGCCCAACCGCGACCGGTTCGTGCTCTCCTGCGGCCACGCGTCGATGCTGCTCTATTCGCTCATTCATCTGGCCGGCATCCGCCGGGCAGCAGCCCATGCCAAAACGCATGGTGATGCCGGGAGCAGCTCTGTCAGCGAGCCGGCCGTGTCGCTCGAATCGATCAAGAAGTTCCGTCAATTGGACAGCGTCTGCGCGGGCCATCCCGAGCACCACATGACCTCCGGCATCGAGACAACCACCGGCCCGCTCGGACAGGGCTGCGGTAACTCCGTCGGCATGGCGATGGCGTCACGCTGGCTGGCCGCCCACTACAACACGCCCGGCCATGCCGTCTTCGACTACGACACCTACGTGCTCTGTAGCGACGGCGACCTGATGGAGGGCGTGGCCACGGAAGCCGCCTCCATCGCCGGCCACCTCGGCCTCGCGAATCTCTGCTGGATCTACGACGACAACTCGATCACGATCGAGGGGGAGACCCATCTCGCCTTCAGTGAGAACGTCGCGAAGAAGTTCGAGGGGATGGGCTGGCGGGTCGAACACGTCGCCGACGCCAATGATACGGCCGCCCTCAAGCAGGCCCTGCAGGCTTTCAAGAGCGAGCAGCACAAGCCGACGCTCGTGATCGTGAAGAGCGTGATCGGCTACGGTGCGCCGAAGAAGGCGGGGTCGCACGAGTCACACGGTGCGCCCCTGGGCGCGGACGAGATCAAGGGGGCCAAGGCGGCCTATGGCTGGCCGGTCGACGCCCAGTTCCTGGTGCCGCCGGAGGTGCCGGAGCGATTCGCCAGAACGATGGGAGACCGCGGCCACAAGGCTCGCGAGACATGGCGGAAGACGGTGGCCGACCAGGCCAAGGCGCACGCCGCGGTGGCGACGGAACTGGCAGTCTTCCTCGCCGGCCAGGCCCCCGCGGGCTGGGAATCGGCGATCCCCTGCTTCCCCGCCGATGCCAAGGGGCTCGCCAGCCGCGTGTCGAGCGGCAAGGTGATCCAGGCGCTCAGCGGCGTCATCCCGTGGTTCCTCGGCGGCTCGGCCGACCTGGCACCTTCGACGATGACGCTCGTGCCGGGGGCCGGCGACTTTGGTCACGGCTCCTTCTCCGGCCGCAACTTTCACTTCGGCATTCGCGAGCATGGCATGGCCTCGGCATGCAATGGCATGGCGCTCTCCGGCCTGCGACCCTACTGCGCCACCTTCTTCGTCTTCTTTGACTACCTCAAGCCGGCCCTGCGTCTCTCCGCGATCGGCAACCTGGGTGTGATCTACGTGCTCACGCACGACTCGATTGGCCTGGGCGAGGATGGCCCGACACACCAGCCGATCGAGCAGCTCGCCAGCGCCCGAGCCGTGCCCGGCCTGAGCGTGTTCCGACCGGCTGACGCCAATGAGGTTTCGGAGACCTACCGTGAGGTCATCCGGCAGGCCGACCGCCCCGCGGTGATCGTGCTCTCCCGGCAGAACCTCCCCACGCTCGATCGCGCCGCCTATGGCTCGGCAGCAGGCGTCGCCAAGGGTGCTTACGTGCTGAAGGACGCCGCCGACGGCAAGCCGCAGTGCATCCTGATCGGCACCGGCAGCGAGGTACAGCTCTGCATCGAGGCTGCCGAGAAGCTCGCCGCCGAGGGCGTGCAGGCCCGCATCGTGAGCATGCCGAGCTGGGATCACTTCGAGGCGCAGGACGAGGCCTACCGGGAGAGCGTGCTCCCCAAGGCAGTGACTGCAAGAGTCGCCTGCGAGGCGGCCTGCGGCTTTGGGTGGGATCGCTGGATCGGCCCGCGGGGCCGGTTCGTCGGCATGACGAGCTTCGGCGCATCGGGCCCTGCCCCGGCGCTCTACAAGCACTTCGGCATCACGGCCGAGGCGATCGCCGCCGCCGCAAAGCAGTCGATCGCGGCCAAGTAGGCCGAAGCTTGCGTGAGAACACTGGCAGCGGTTCGGGGCTGCCCATGCCCCGTCGCCGGACGTTCGCTACGGCATCCTGCCTGCGCTTGTCAGCAACGCCGGCTCTCGGGACATGGGCAGCCCCTCACGGATGCGTCAGGGCTCAAGAACCCGCAGCACAGACGCCGCCCTCGTCTTCCCGTGGGGGCAAGTTTTTAACTTGCCCATCGCCAAGCCTCTACGGCTGGTCTTCCGAGTCGCCGATGACGGCGTCTTCTTCATCGATGCCGGCGGCAACCTTGCCTTCGTGATTCTTGAAGAGATGGTCGTCGCGATGCAGGTCTGTCGGCGCGACTCGCTTCACGCGGCCATCTTCGTAGAGCACGTGATGAATGCCGTCGGGATGGTTGCTGCTCCGCTCGCCTCCGTCATTCGGGGCATCCGCCATGAGCGGATGATGGGCACGGCGGCGATCGAGATTCGGCTGCAGCGTGCCCGACGCATCACGATGGCCGAGCGTGTAGCCGAAATCGCCCCCCATCGTCCTCACCATCTCCTCGAACTGCGGCTTACCGACGGCCGCATTGAGTTCCTCCAGCGTCGGCACTCGGAAGGTGCCGCTTTTTGAAAGCGCCGTATCGGGACAGATGAGCGTGCCGTCGTCGGCCACAAGGCGCTGCTCCGAGACGAGCGTGGGGGCATAGAGACCGGCCCGCGACAGCGGCCCTGAACCAGGCGGCGTGGGGAAGACCCGATGGGCATCGGCGTAGCCCTGGAGCGCCCCCGACGTCTTGAGCAGATTCCGCTCCGCCCGCCGGGCGCGGGACTGCGCGATCGAATCGAGCAGCAGCGGCGCCACGAGCACGCAGGCTGCGAGCGCTGTAGCGGCCATGATGGTGCGATCGATCCAGGCCCGCGAACTGGCCCTGGTCCCGCGGCCCCGCGGCGGCGCATCCTCCGCCGAGAGGCCCCGCGGCATCGGAAGCGTCTGGTCGGCCGCCGCTTTGGCTGCTGCTTCCTGCTCAACGATGAACCGCATCGTGCGGCCTGCCAAGCCGGACGGCGCCGGCAGGACGTCGCGATCACCCGCCAGCGGTTTGAGCGCCAGTCGTAACCGCTCGAGATCGTTGCGCAGCCCAAGTCCGCTGTGCGGATCGGCCAACGCCATCTCAATCGCTTTCGACTCGGAGGGCTCAAGGGCCCCGAGGAGGTGGCCAACTAGGTCTTCTCGCATGACAAATACTCACATCATTCGTGATTCACGACGAACCGTCAGTGGGGCGTCAGGTTCGTTTTCATCGCATTCAATCAATCCGGTCCCCCAACGCCATGGCCACTTTCCTGCCACGATTCGTTGAGTTTGAGCAAGGCGGCATGCAACCGACTCTTCACGGTTCCCACCGGAATGCCGAGCACATCCGCCGCCTCTCGATACTTCATGCCTTGGTGGTACACGAGAACCAGCGCGCTCTTGAGCGGGTCGGCGAGTTCATTGACCGCCGACCGCACCCAGTTCTTCGCCTCCTCATCCTCCATCTTCTGATCGGCTGTCTGCTCGCGCCCCGACAGCATCTCCACGAGCGAACCGATGTCATCGTCGCCACCCGTGCGATGATCGAGGCTCACCATCCGGTGGCGACGATTGCGACGCTGGGCATCGATGGCTTGATTCGTTGCGATCGTGTAGAGCCAGGGGCGAAACCGCCGGCCGTCCTCGAAATTCTCCCGCTTCAGGTGAACCTGTAAAAACGTTGCCTGAAACACATCCTCGGCCATCTCCGCACTGCCGAGGTAGCGTCGCAGGTAGCTGAACAATTCGTGTTCGTAACGGTGAACGAGCGACTCGAATGCGGCCGCATCGTCCCCTGCCCGAACCCGACCAAACAGTTCCTCATCGGTCGTGCCCGCCCCCACTCCCAAGGTTTGCGTGAACGGTTCGACAGCCGATCCGCCGCCGGACCGGTTGTCATGCCTTGAACTGGAGTGGGAATCGTGCAATTCCATCTGTCCTACGCGGGCACAACAGGAAAGGTTCGCGGGGAAAACCCCGATGCCGACAGATCGCTCGGCGACCCCACAGAGGTCGCCCGCCCAGATCGGAGTATAGCTACCGGGACGTGGGTACGGGGAATTTCCGCCACCACCGGACAGGCTTCCGAAGAGGCGCTGTGGCCGATCCGATTTGACTTTTCCGGCTGCTCTTCCGACATTCCGGCACGGAACCGATGGCAGCCTCTGCCGCGTGATGCCGCCCCTCCGGTACGGACAGCCCCCATGGAACAGCGATTGTCACCCGCCCCAGCACAGCCCTACCAATGGGCCACTCCCGGCGATATAAACGCCTTTTTTGGCCTCTCGCTCGACAATCTCGCCGACCTGGTGCTGGCAGTGTCCCTGCTGGCCGCCGTCTTCGACTATCCGGCCCAGTTCGCCCTTTCCCACTTCGTGCCGGGGACGGCAGTGGGTGTGGTGGTGGGCGACCTGATCTTTACATGGATGGCCTTCCGGCTGGCGCGGCGAACAGGCCGTTCCGACATCACCGCCATGCCGCTGGGGCTCGACACACCGAGCACGTTCGGCATGGTCTTCTTTGTCCTTGGGCCGGCCTATGCCGCGTCGCTGGCCGGCGGCATGGAACAGGAGGCCGCCGCCCGCCATGCCTGGCACGTCGGCATGTGTGCGATCGTCGCCAGCGGGATTTTCAAGGTGCTCTGTAGCTTCGTCGCCGGCTCCATCCGCCGGATCGTGCCCCGCGCGGGCCTGCTCGGCAGCCTCGCGGCCATTGCGCTGGCCTTGATCACGTTTCTGCCGCTTCTGGAAATCTTCGACTCGCCACTCGTGGGCCTCGCCTCACTGGGCATCGTGCTGGCGGCGCTGACGGCGCGGATTCCGTTTCCGGCACGGATCCCCGGCGCGCTGGCCGCCCTCGTGATCGGTGGCGTGATCCATGCGATTGGCACCGCCACCGGCTGGATCCCCGCGGGTGCCGCGCATGCCGCGATCGACCCCCGGGCCGCGCTCTGGCCGGTGGAATGGCTGTCGGCCCTCCGACTCGAGTGGCTGGAGGCCTGGAGCGACACCGTAAAATATCTGCCGATCGTGATCCCCTTCGCACTCGGCACGGTCGTCGGGGGGATCGACTGCACCGAGAGCGCCGCGGCGGCCGGTGATGAATACGACACCGGCTCCATCATCGGCGTCGAGGGGATCGCAACGATCGTCGCCGGTGCCTGCGGTGGCGTGATCCAGACCACGCCCTACATTGGCCACCCCGCCTACAAGGCGATGGGGGGCCGCGCGGCCTACACGCTCGCCACGGCGGCCTTCATCGGCGTTGCCGGCCTCACCGGCACGTTTGCCTACCTCTACCAGGCGATTCCCGGCCCGGCGATCCTGCCGATCCTCGTCTTCATCGGCCTGGAGATCACGGCCCAGAGTTTCCATGCCACGCCGCAGCGACACTATCCGGCGGTGGCGATCGCCTGCGTGCCGGCGCTCGCCGCGCTCGTGACGATCCAGGCCGACAAGCTGCTCGCCGCAGGGGCCGTGCCGACCGGCTCGCTGGCCCGTGAACTCTTCTCGATCCGGCTCCTCTCCTCGGGCTTCATCGTCACGAGCCTGCTCTGGGCTGGCATGCTGGCGGCGCTCATCGACCGGAAACTTCTGGCGGCCGCCGGCTGGTGTCTGGCCGCCGCTGCCTGCACGCTCTGCGGCGTGATCCATTCCCCGTTTGCAGACGGCCGGCTCTTCCTGCCCTGGGACATCGGACAGCTTCCCGCCGAGGCTGTCGGCCGAGGCCCGCTCACGCTCACGGCGGCCTACGCCCTGCTGGCCGCGCTCTTCGCCGCCTGGCACGTGGCCCTGCGGGGCCGAGAAGACGCACCGCGTTCAGACGGGTCCGGCGAAGGTCTCTGAGCCCAACCGCCGGGGACGGCAGAAGTCTCGTCGCAGTGGCTTTTTCTCCTTCCACGACCTACGACAGCTCATTCCCCAGAAGGTCGAAAAATCCAAAAGCTCCTCGAGCTTCAGCCGATCCCCGGCTACCCATGACGGCAGAAATCACTCGAGGCCGTAGGCACCCGCCATCGGAATGTCGAGGCCGGTGCGACTGGCGAACTGCGTCCGCGACAGGAACCGCGGTTCGAGGTTGAACGTGAAGCCGACGTTGTTGCGGCTGTAGTCGACGTTGAAGCCAAACGTCATCAGGAACGACTCGCCAATCCGCACGAGCTGGAAATTCTGCCCGATGTTCATTCCCTTGAGGTTGAGCGCCGTGCCGAAAGAGCTCGCCCACTTTGGGCTCATGCGGTAGGTGTAGGAGCCGGTGAGCACGCTGGCCTGGATCGGACCGCCGAATTCGTTGAAGCCGAGGTAGAAGCTGCCGCGGGGCGTGCGGTTGAGCAGCGCGCCGACGGTGTAGAGTTGCTGGCCGCCGGTGAAGAAGTCGACGTCGGCGGTCGAGAGCAGCGTGGTGCGGTCGCCCACGTGCCAACGGAAGTCATACTGCCAGAGGCCGAGCGTCTGGCCGAAGTTTTGGCCCGTCGTCGGAAAGAGTTCGCCATCCACGTCGAAGACGATCCAGTCGATGATCCGGCGGTTGCCCATCGGCCCACGTTTCGTCTGCCACCGCTGCCGTGCCCCGAGCCGGAAGGCCGTCAGGTCGTTGGCGATCTCCGTCGGACCGGTTACCCAGCCGCCCATGCCACGGCGGACGGCGTAGGTCCGCGGGTCATACTTATTGCTCGGACCGAAGACATACGGTGACCCCAGCGGCGTGGCCTGCCCCGGGATGGCACCGTAATCCCAGTAGGGAATGTTGCGGCGGTATTGATTGATCGTGTCGTCATCGATCTGATCGTAGAGTGGAGACTGCGTGATGCTCTGCGTGCTGTTGGCATAGGA
>JAPLNQ010000235.1 GCA_026401075.1 Planctomycetia bacterium | reverse complement strand
TTCACGAAAAACACGACATCGTGTCGTTTTTTCTTGGCAAACACAGTTTGCTGGTGCTGACCCGGCCCTCCGGGCCTGGCGCACATCATCCCGTCGCTGACGCTCAGGGCTTTTATGGGACTCGAATGCATCCGTGAGGGGCTGCCCGTGCCCCGAGAGCCGGCGTTGGCCGGGCACCGATCCGTCTCAGCGGATTGGTCGGCGAAGGCAGGATGCCGAGAGCGCAGCCGCCATCGAGTGAGCGAAGGCCATGGATGGCCGTAGCGAACGTCCGGCGACGGGGCATGGGCAGCCCCGAACCGTCGCGTGGCTCAGAAGATTCCCAAGGCTTCGAGGCTGTACCGCACCACGAGGCCGGCCACCACCACGCTCACCATGCTCATCAGCTTGACGAGAATGTTGAGGCTCGGGCCGCTCGTGTCCTTGAAGGGATCGCCCACGGTGTCGCCCACCACGGCCGCCTTGTGGGCGTCGCTGCCCTTGCCACCGTGCACGCCCGACTCGATGTGCTTCTTGGCGTTGTCCCAGGCGCCGCCCGCATTGGCCATGAAGACGGCCACGCAGAAGCCGGTCGTCAGGCCGCCCACGAGCAACCCCATCACGCCGCCCACGCCAAGCAAGAGGCCGGTGACCACGGGCACTGCGAGCGCGAGCAACGACGGCAGGATCATCTCACGCTGCGCCGCCTTCGTGCTGATCTCGACCGGCGTGGCGTAGTCAGGCGTCTCGGTGCCCGCCATGATGCCCGGCTTCTCGCGGAACTGCCGGCGGACCTCCTCCACCATGCCCTTCGCGGCGCGGCCGACGGCCTTCATCGTCAGGGCACAGAAGACGAACGTGCTCATGGCACCGACGAACAGGCCGACGAGCACCTTCGGGTTCATGAGGGTCACGTCATAGAACCGCATGTAGTCGGCCATGTAGGCCTTCTTCGCGCTCACGATCCGGTTGGATTTTTCGAGTTCGTCCATGAAGGCGGGCGTGGCACCGTCCATCGGCGTCAGGGATGAGAGCTTGCCGAAGTCTGGAATCGCCCGGTTGTCGAGCACCATCCAGGTGGTGTTCGTGTCGGGCTTTTCGCCGATCTTCAGTGCCAGTCCTCCCGCCAGCTTCACCCAGTCGCCTGGCTTCAGGTCGACGCTCTTGCCAGCCACCGTCACGCTCTGGACGTTGGCACGCTGGTCGTAGGAGACGGCGGCGTGGCCCCAGCGGTCGAAGCCCATCCGTACCTCCTCGACATAGGCGGCCAGCAGCGCGAGTGCCGTGAGCGCGGCGGAACCGATCGCGAAGCCCTTGCCGGTGGCCGCGGTCGTGTTGCCCAGGGCGTCGAGGGCGTCGGTTCGCTCACGGACGATCGCTGGCAGGCCGGCCATCTGGGCGTTGCCCCCCGCGTTGTCGGCGATCGGCCCGTAGGCATCGGTCGCCAGCGTGATGCCGAGCGTGGAGAGCATGCCGACGGCGGCGATGCCCACGCCATAGAGACCGAGCGCGAACGCGGCGGGGTCTTTGAAGCTGAAGCCGTTTGCGAAGCCGAAGGCCAGGAGCGTGGCAACACCGGTGATCAGCACCGGCGCCCAGGTGCTGAGCATGCCCTCGGCGATGCCACCGATGATGATGGTGGCGGGGCCGGTGAGGGCCTGATCGGCCAGTTCCTTCGTCGGCGTGTATTCGTTGCTGGTCGAGTATTCGGTCCACTTGCCGATCAGCCAGCCGGCGACGAGGCCCACGATCACGGCGACGGCGATTCCGAGGTGCCGGAAGCCGCCCATGATCATGAAGGTGACCACGAACGAGGCGACCACGATGGCTGCCGTCGAGAAATTGATCCCCTTGGCCAGGGCCGCGAGCAGCGACTTCTGGGAGGAATCCTCCTGCGTCTGGACCTGGAAGATGCCCCAGATGGAGAGGAGCGTGCCCACGGCGGCGATCGCCATGGGCAGGAAGATGGCCGCCATCTGCATCGAATAGTTGCCCGGAAACGCCGCCACTCCGAGGGCCGCCGTGGCGAGGATGCTGCCGCAGTAGCTCTCGTAGAGGTCGGCACCCATGCCGGCGACGTCGCCGACGTTGTCGCCCACGTTGTCG
>JAPLNQ010000294.1:28916-47788 GCA_026401075.1 Planctomycetia bacterium | reverse complement strand
GAGCAACACGCCCGGCAACACCCACAGAAAGACCGTGAGGGCAAAGGCGATCGCCACCGACTTCTGTCCGACCGTCCAAGCCCCAAGGCGGCTCCGCTCGGCAGCGACGTAGCTGCCGACCCCCTCCAGTCGCTCCACACCTGCCGGAAACAGCCGCGAGAGCACCGTGACGGCCACCGTTGTCATGACGGCGACGAGCGGTATGGCAATCGCACACCAGCCAAAAAAAGAAACGTGCACGCCAACCTGATCGCGGATGAAGGCGAGGCCGATGAGGTTGGTGGGCGTGCCGATCGGCGTGGCGAGGCCGCCGATCGACGCCGCAAAGGCCACGCAGAGAAAGAGGCTCGTGGCGAAGGTTGGGGCAGGTGGTTTGCCTTGGCTGGCAGCGGCCGCCTCCACGGCACCGAGGATGCCCGTCACGATTGCCATCATCATGGCGGCCGTGACCGTGTTGGAAATAAAGGCGCTGATGAGCACCGAGACGAGCGCCACAGCCGCAAGAATCCGCGTCGGTCGCTCACCGATCCACGGCACGGAGAGCACGCGGTAGGCAAGCCGACGGTCGAGCCCGTGCAGTCGAATTGCCTCGGCTAGCAGGAACGATCCGATGAACAGTCCTTCGCCGGCGCTACCCCGGCCACCACGCAGAGCACGGCCCCAAGCAGCGCCGTGACCGCCAGCGGCAAGCTCTCGGTCACCCAGAGCACGATCACGAGCACGAGGATCGGCGCGAGCGTCAGGGCTTCGGGCGAGAGCGGCATGACGAAGGCATAGCCGAAAGCGCCAGTGGCGGCAAGTTTTCAACTTGTCCGTGTCCCCCGGCACGGATTCCACAAGTTAAAAACTCGTGGCCACGGGTCGAGGAAGCGTCGTGCCGGACATCCTGCCGCCTGTCGTGGCGGCAGGATGGCCGATGTCTCGCGTGAAGCTAGTACGTCTTACCCAGCGCTGCCTGCGCCGCGGCCAGCCGGGCGACCGGAAGGCGGAACGGCGAGCAGCTCACGTAGTCGAGCCCGATGTGGTGGCAGAACAGCACCGAGTGGGGATCACCACCGTGCTCGCCGCAGATGCCGAGCTTGATGTCTTTCCGCGTCTTGCGGCCGCGCTCGACGGCGATCTGCATCAACTGGCCGACGCCAGTGGCGTCGATCGACGCGAATGGATTCGCCTTGAAGATGCCTTCCTCGGTGTACTTCTGCAGGAACGACCCCATGTCGTCTCGGCTCATGCCGAGGCAGGTCTGGGTGAGGTCGTTGGTGCCGAACGAAAAGAACTCGGCCGTCTCCGCGATCTCGTCGGCCGTGAGGGCGCCGCGCGGGATCTCGAGCATCGTGCCCACGAGATACTTGATCTTCTGTCCCGTCTCCTTCTGCACCAACTCGGCGACCCGGTGCACGATCTCCACCTGGTTGTCGAGTTCCTTCTTGAAGCCGACGAGCGGGATCATGATCTCGGGCTTCACCTTGATGCCGGCCTTCTGCACCTTGGCCGCGGCCTCGAAGACCGCGCGGGCCTGCATCTCCGAGATCTCGGGGTAGCTGACACCGAGGCGGCAGCCGCGGTGGCCGAGCATCGGGTTGAACTCGTGCAGGGCGTGCACGCGGGCCTTTACCGTCTCAACGGGCAGCTTCAGTTTCTTGGCCAGATCGGCCTGGGCCTTCTCGTCGTGCGGCACGAATTCATGCAGCGGCGGGTCGAGGAAGCGGATCGTGGCCGGTCGGCCGTCGAGGGCCTTGAAGATGCCTTCGAAGTCGTCCCGCTGGTAGGGGAGCAGTTTGGCGAGCGCCTTGCGGCGGTCGTCCTCGTTCTCGGCGAGAATCATCTCCCGCATCGCATCGATGCGGTCGCCCTCGAAGAACATGTGCTCGGTCCGCGTCAGGCCGATGCCCTCGGCGCCGAAGGCGATCGCGTGACGGACCTGCTCCGGCGTGTCGGCATTCGTCCGTATGCCGAGCTTCCGGTACTTGTCGGCGAGCTTCATGATGAAGTCGTAATACTGGAAGACCTCCGAGTCGGCCGGCTTCATCGTCCTCGCGATCAACACCTGCTTGAGCTCGCTGTCGGCGGTCTTGATGGCACCGGCGAAGACCTCGCCCGTCGAGCCATTGATCGAGATCGCATCGCCTTCCTTAAGCTTCTGACCAGCACAGGTGAGCGTGCCCTTCGCGTAGTCGATCTGGACCGCACCGGCACCGGCGACGCAGACCTTGCCCATCTGCCGGGCCACGAGCGCCGCATGGCTCGACACGCCGCCGCGGCTGGTGAGGATGCCCTCGGCGGCGATCATGCCGCGAAGATCCTCGGGGCTCGTCTCGACGCGGGCGAGCACCACCTTGATGCCCTTGTTGGCCAGTTCCTCGGCCTTGGCGGCGGTGAACACCAATTGCCCGGTAGCGGCACCGGGGCCGGCGGGCAGACCCGTGGTCAGGACCCGTCCGCCCTTCTTGGCAGCGGCGTAGTCGGCCCGGTCGAAGATCGGCGCCAAGAGCTGCGACAACGCGTCGGGGTCGGCCGACTGGATCGCATGCTCGGGCGTCATGAGCTTCTGCTTCACCATGTCGTGGGCGATCTTCACGTAGGCCAGTGCCGTCCGTTTGCCATGCCGCGTCTGCAGCATGTAGAGCTTCTTCTTCTCGACCGTGAACTCGAAGTCCTGCACGTCGCCGAACTTCTTTTCGAGCGTCTGGCGGACCTTCTCCAGCTCCTTGTAGGTGCCGGAGAACATCGCTTCGTGCTTCATCTCGGCCACGGGCTTGGGCGTCCGCACGCCGGCGACGACGTCTTCGCCCTGGGCGTTGACCAGATACTCGCCGTAGAAGGTGTCTTCGCCGGTGGCGGGGTCACGGGTGAAGGCCACGCCAGTCGCGCAGTCGTCGCCCATGTTGCCGAACACCATGCTCTGAACGTTGACGGCGGTGCCCCACTCGTCGGGGATCTTGTACTTGCGGCGGTAGAGAATCGCCCGCTCGTTCATCCAGCTGCCGAAGACGGCGCCAACGGCGCCCATGAGCTGCTCGAACGGATCCTGCGGAAAGCCCTTGCCGGTCCGCTGCTTGATGAGCGTCAGATACCGCTTGATCAGCTCGCGGAGATGCTCTTCAGTGAGGTCGGTGTCGTTGTGGACGCCGAGTTGATGCTTGAGCCCCTCCATCGTCTCCTCGAAGGGATCGTGCTCGTTTTCGTGCCGCTTCTGCACCCCCATCACCACGTCGCCGTACATCTGGATGAAGCGACGGTAGGAGTCGTAGGCGAACCGGGGATTACCGGTGGCGGCGGCGAGCCCCTTCACGGTGTCGTCGTTCAGACCCAGGTTCAGGATCGTGTCCATCATGCCCGGCATGCTGTCACGGGCACCGGAACGAACGCTCACAAGCAGAGCGTTCTTGGGGTCGCCGAACTTCTTGCCGGTCTCCTTCTCCATGAGCTTCATGGCGGAGGCGACATCGTCCTCGAGGCCCTTCGGGAACTTCTTGCCGTGCTTGTAGTAGTCGATGCAGACCTGCGTCGTGATCGTGAAGCCCGGGGGCACCGGCAGGCCGATCTTGGTCATCTGGGCGAGATTGGCCCCCTTGCCACCGAGCAGGGCCTTCATCGTGCCGTCGCCGTCACACTTTTTGGCGCCGAAGTAATAAATCATCTTGCCCGGCTTGCCGCTCTGCTTCCCGCTTTTCGTGGTCGCTGACTTGGAGGACTTCTTTCCGTGCGTGGTGGCCATGGGCTGGTCGAAACCTTTCGTAGCGGTTCGGAGCGGGGAAAACGGATCCGGCACATCGCACCGGAAGCCGTGAAAACGCGGCCGGTTCGGGCCGTCAAACTCGCCAGAATCTAGTGTCGCGGGCGGGCACCGTCAACGAGCGTATTGAGGCGGCACTCACTCCCCGGCAGGCTATAGTAAGGAGAGTGGTCCACTGAACCCCCCGCCACCGCCGGTGACCGTCGCCATGCCGAGTCCATCTCCGCCACTCGGCCGCCCCGCATTTTGGGTGCATTCGGCTCTGCTGGCCGTGTGCAGCCTCTCCGCATGGTGGGGGGTGGAGGCGGCCCCAGGGACCGACAAAACCCCTGACTTCACCCGCGACATCCGCCCAATCCTGTCGCATAACTGCTTCGCCTGCCACGGGCCCGACGAGCACGACCGCCGGGGGGGCCTGCGGCTCGACGACCGCGACGCGGCCACTGCCGAGCTCGACTCTGGCGCGAGGGCCATCGTCCCCGGCCGTCCGGACGAGAGTGAACTGATCGCCCGAATCCACGAGACCGACCCCGACACGGTCATGCCGCCACCCGAGAGCAACCACGTGCTCACGGCGGCCCACAAGCAGACGCTCGCGAAGTGGATCGCCGCCGGCGCCCCCTACTCACCGCACTGGGCGTATGTGCCGCCGCGCGATCATGCCCCGCCGGCCATCCAGCGGGCCGATTGGCCGATCAACTGGATCGACCGCTTCGTGCTCGGACGGCTTGAATCTGAAGGCCTCGAGCCCGCCCATGACGCCGATCCGCTCACGCTCATCCGCCGGCTCACGTTCGATCTCACCGGCCTGCCGCCGACGCCGGCCGAGGTCGACGCCTACCTCGCCGACACCCGTCCTAATAGTTACATGTTATTGCTAGACCGGCTGCTCGCCTCCCCTCGGCATGCCGAGCGACTGGCCGCCTGGTGGCTCGATCTCGTCCGCTATGCCGACACGGTCGGCTACCACGGCGATCAGGACCACAGCATCTCACCGTACCGCGACTGGGTGATCAAGGCGTTCCTCGACAACATGCCTTTCGACCGATTCACGACGCTGCAGCTGGCGGGCGATCTCGTTGGCCCTGCCGGCAATGAACACTCCGACGATCCGGTGCTCGCCAGTGCCTACAACCGGCTGCTGCAGACGACGCATGAAGGGGGCCTGCAACTCAAGGAGTATCGCGCGATCTACCAGGCAGACCGGATCCGCAATGTGTCGGGCGTGTGGATGGGGGCGACCGTAGGCTGCGCGCAATGCCACGACCACAAGTACGACCCCTACACGGCCAAAGACTTCCACACGCTCGGCAGCTTCTTCGCCGACGTCGACGACGAAAAGCACATGGAGAAGGGGGGCTTCGGCGGCCAGAACCTCAACGCACTGCCGACGAAGCGGGATCCCGAGGTGACGATCGTCGGCCCGTTCGACCGCGACCTGGCCTCCGAACTCGACGCCCAGATCCACTCCCTCGAAAACCAGTTGCCGCCGCTCGTGTTGCCGCCACGGGCCCAGCCCGAGGAGCCCGAACCTGAAAGCGTGGTCGCCAACCGTATCGAGTTCGATCGCCTGAAGTCGCAGCGAAAGCAGCTCGACCGGTCGCTGATGATCACCAGGCCGCTCGCGAAGCCACGCGACGTCCGCATTCTGCCCCGCGGCAACTGGATGGACGAGACCGGACCGCTCGTCGAGCCGGCGGTTCCCGCCTTTCTCGGCAGCATCGGCTCAAAAAGCAGGCCAAGCCGCGCCGATCTGGCCCATTGGCTGGTCACGCCTGTCGCCGCCGGCGGCGCCGGTGAGCTCACCGCCCGCGTGACCGCCAACCGCATCTGGGCCTTGTTCTTCGGCGCCGGTCTTTGCCGCAGCACTGGCGACCTCGGCGGCCAAGGCGAGCTGCCCGACCATCCCGAACTGCTCGACCGCCTGGCACTCGAATTCATGCAGCAGGACTGGGACGTACGAAAGCTCATTCGCACGATCGTGACGAGCCGCACCTACCGCATGGCATCCGATGCGCCGGCTGATCTGCTCGCCCGCGACCCCGACAACCGGCTGCTTGCCCGGCAGGGCCGCTGGCGGCTGCCGGCCGAGGGCGTGCGCGACACAGCGCTTTTTGCCGGCGGGCTGCTGGTTGAGCAACTCGGAGGTGCCAGCGTCCATCCCTACCAGCCGGCGGGCTACTACGGGCATTTGAACTTTCCGCAGCGGGAATACAAGTCCGACACCGACAGCCGCCAGTGGCGGCGCGGACTCTACGTCCACTGGCAGCGGATGTTTCTCCATCCGCAATTGCTCGCGTTCGACGCGCCTGCCCGTGAGGAGTGCACCGCCGCGCGGATGCGGTCGAACACCCCGAAGGCCGCGCTCGTACTGCTCAACGATCCGACATTCATCGAGGCGGCAAGAACGTGCTGATCACATTCCTCTGGAAACGCGTGCTCTCCCGTCCGCCCGCCGCCGAGGAACGCACGCTGGTGAAGGGTCTGCTCGATCGCCGCCGCACCGAGTTCAAGGCCGACCCAAAGGCAGCCGGCGAACTCCTTGCCGTCGGCATTGCGCCGCGTGACAAGACACTCGACCCGATTGAACTGGCCGCCTGGACGACGGCTGCCCGCGCGGTGCTCAACCTCCACGAGTCCATCGCGAGATACTAGCCATGCACGACCCACTCACGATCCATCGCCGCACGTTCCTCGGCCGATCGGGCCTCTCGCTCGGCGGTGCCGCGCTCTCTGGACTGCTGGCCCGAGATGGTCTCTCGGCGGCGATCTCGCAGGTTCCACGAGCGGGCGGTGCGTCCGATCGGTATCCGGGCGCGGTCTATCCGCTCCACCATCCGCCCAAAGCGAAGTCGGTGATCTTCCTCTGCCTCGCCGGTGGCCCAAGCCATCTGGAAACCTTCGATTTCAAGCCACAGCTCGCCAAGCTTGACGGGAGAGAGATGCCGGAGAGCGTGACGGCCGGCCAGCCGATCGCACAGTTGCAGGGGCAGAAGCTCATCTGCCTGGGACCGCGAACGTCGTTCTCACCGCGCGGTGCGAGCGGCACGCCCGTCAGTGATTTTTTTCCAGCGCTCGGCGGCTTGGTCGATAATCTCGCGATCGTGCGAAGCATGGTGACCGAGCAGATCAATCACGACCCGGCCCACACCTTTATGAACTGCGGCACGGCCCTCTCCGGCCGGCCGAGCATGGGCGCCTGGGTGACGTATGGTCTTGGCAGCGAGGCCGACGACCTCCCCGGCTTCGTCGTGATGACGAGCAAGATGGGCCGCAATCCGCAGCCGATCGCGGCGCGGCAGTGGCACTCAGGCTTCCTGCCAGGACAGTTCCAGGGAGTGGAGTTTGCCACGTCTGGCGCCCCGGTGCACTACGTGCGGAACCCGCCGGGCGTATCGACTGCCCACCAGCGGGACTTGATCGATACTGTCGCCGCACTCGAACACCATCGCCTCGCCACGCTGGCCGATCCCGAGATCGCCACGCGGGTGAAGCAATACGAACTCGCATTCCGGATGCAGGCGAGCGTGCCGCAACTGGCCGATCTCTCCGGCGAGACGGCGGAGACGCTCGCCCTTTACGGCGCCGAGCCAGGCAAGGCGACCGTCGGCACCAACTGCCTGATGGCCCGCCGGCTCGTGGAACGGGGCGTGCGGTTCGTGCACCTCTACCACAGCGACTGGGACCATCATGGCGACATCGACAAGTACATGAAAGAGATCTGCCCGCCGACCGACCGAGCGGCGGCGGCGCTGATCACCGACCTCGAGCGACGCGGCCTCCTTGATGAAACGCTCGTCGTGATCGGTGGTGAATTCGGCCGCACACCGATGGGGCAGGGGGGCAAGGGGGCGATCGGCCGCGATCACCACATCAAGGGCTTCAGCATGGCCCTGGCAGGCGGCGGCATCAAAGGCGGCATCGTCCACGGTGCCACCGACGACTTTGGCTACAACGCCATTTCTGACGTCGTGCATGTCCGCGACCTGCACGCCACGATGCTCCATCTCCTCGGCATTGACCATGCGAAGTTCACGGTTGAATACCAGGGCCTCGATTCCAAGCTCACCGGCGTCGAGCCGGCGAAGCCGGTGAAGGCGCTGTTTGCGTGACCGCGAGCCCATCACAGGCCCGTATCCCCCGGCTTAATCCCCCGGCTCACGCCGGGGGCTTGTATGGGACTTGGAATCATCCGTGAGGGGCTGACCGGGCCCCGTGAGCCGGCGTTGGCGGCAAGCGAAGGCAGGATGCCGAGAGCGCCGCCGCCATCGAGTGAGCGAAGGGCAGGATGCCCAAAGCGAACGTCCGGCGATGGGGTCCGGTCAGCCCCGAACCGCCGCCATCCGCGCTAGTCGTGCCTGCCGAGCCACTGCTCGCGGATGCGTTCCATCGTCCCGTCCTCCCGCATCCGCAGGATCGCCGTGTTGAGCCGTTCGCGGAGCGGACTGCCGTTGGGCAGCCCAAACCCATAGTCGAACGCCTCGAAGATCGGACCAACCAGCTTGAGCCCCGCGTTCTTCGACTGGTTCAGGAGAAACATCATCTGCTGATTCTCTCCCACCACCGCATCCAACTCGCCCCGTTGCAGCATATCGAGTGCCTCGTCGAGCTTGGCATATTCCCTGGCGACACCGCCCCGGCGTCTGACCTCCTTCACCGACACCGCCGACTCCTGGCAGCCGACCGTGCGGCCGACGAGGTCCTTGGGGCCGTGGATCTTTCCCGCGACCTGCTCCGCCGTCAGTGTCGCCGTGAGCACGCTGGTGAATGCCGCCAGCAGCACGATCCCGCCAACCATCCAGGCAAACGCGATGGTGCGGCCGAGTCCGCTGGCGACGTGCTTGTTGTCGCAGCCGCCTGCGACGACCGTCGAGGCGATCCACCAGATGGCCTCCCACATCCCCCGGGGATACTGCGGCGGAAACGACTCCGGATTGCTCCGATGCTCAAACCACCAGAGCAGATGGCCGGAGGCGAGCGCGAGTAGCAGGACGGTGCCCAGCAGCTCGAGCAACTGCCACGAGAAGAGCGACCTGAGGGCCGACAGGAATCCTGATGCATCCTGCTGCCCCACGGCGACCCTCAGGCCGGAGTGCGCGATGGGGTGGGTGAGGTCGAAGAGACGTTCGCGCTCCTCGGTGATCGCAATCGGCCCCAGCCCCACGTCCACCTCGCCGCGAGCCACTCTCTCCAGCACGTGCCTGAAGGTGTCCGCGCGGATGAAATCGGTCTCGAGGCCGATCCGCTGCGCCAAGTCGTGCCAGATGTCGATGATCACACCGGTGGGCTGGTCGCCTTCCCATTCGACCGCCGAGGCCATCGGCAAGACGGCCACCCGCACCTCCTGCGGGATCGCCGCGTCCGGAGCAGACTCGGCGGCGGCGACACTGTCCGCACCGACGCGGCCTCCAAGCGCCACGAGTCCGATGGTGCACACGGCCAAAAATCTTCTGGCCCGCAGGCCTCCCAGCCCCGCCTCCGCACGACCGCGGACGGCCAGCCAGATCATGGCGGCCCCCATCGCCACGCGACTCAGTCCGGTGGCGGCAGCCTTGGCGGCGGCAAGCGATTCTGGCGAGGCGGACAATCCGCCCGCCAGCCAGAGCATCCAGAGCGGCATGGAATTGTGTGCTGCATGACAGGCAATCGCCGGTAGCAGACTCCGCGTTGCCACGGTCAGCACGCCGGCAACAAGCCCCAAGGCAAACGTCTGCGGCATCCGTTCAGGCAGGAGATGGAAGACCGCGAAACAGGCCGCCTGGGCCACCACGCCCGCCACCAGCCGTCCACGGCTGGGCCAGGCTCCCACGAGTGCCGACTGCACCCAGCCCCGGAAGAGCAGTTCCTCCCCGATGGCCGGCAGGACTGCTATCAATGCCCACGACAGCCAGATGGGTCTGTCCCGCATCATCGCCAGGAGTTTCTCAGCGAGGCTCTGCGCCTCGGCCGACACATGCGTCCCACGCACGGCCAGCAGCACGGCGGCCCCCAGCACGAAGAGCCCGCCACCCACGAGCATCGCCCCGACGACACTTGCCACCGTCCGCCACACCGCAGGCCCACCGGCTGACACCGGCCACCGCAGACCGAACGTGCGGCGAAGATCAACCCGCTGCCAGGCCATGAGCAGGACCAGTGGCAAGACCACCGCTGCGGCCTGCTGCACCGGAATTGCCAGCGCAAAGTCGGTGGGTGCGATGCCCTGCGCGTACCACAGGCCGGCCAGGCCGACGGCCAGCGCCGTGAAGCCCTGCGCGATGGAAGGTCGGCGACGGCGGGCGGGCCGCGACCAGAGATTGCCGGCGACGTCGGGCCCTCGAAAGAGAATCTCTTCGTCGGTAAGCAGGTTCGCCGTGACCTGCAGCATGAGCCAGACGAGCACGGCCGACGAGATCAGCGACACGGCCAACGGCAGGGCCAGCCGTTCGATGAGGCCTGTCGCCGCGATCCGCTCAGGGAGCCCGGCGGGCCGTGACTGAGACGATCCCTCCATGGTTGCGGACGGGAGCAAGGCTGTTTGTTCGTCGGGTTCGAGCGTGGCGCGGGCGACCGCCACCTGACCGGCGAACGGCACCGCCGGGAGCAGCGGGTTTCTCCCGAGATCGATGACCAGGCCGGCACCGGCGAGGGCGCTGGCCATCAGCAAGACGGGCGTGAGCGTGTTCTGCGCTTCCTTGCCACTCTTCGACGCGGTGGTCACGGCGAGGCACATCGCCGCCGCCACTGCCGAGAGACCGATGAACGCCAGGAGCGACACCCCCACGACGATCGGCAGGTGCCCTTCTGGCAGGAGTTTTCCGCCCTGCGGCAGAAAGCGGATCGACACGGCAGTCGTCAGGGCGATCGAGACGACATTCGCCACGAGCGTCGCCAGGGCTACCGCCCAGACCGCGAGAAACTTTCCCGCCACGATGTCGATCGCCGCGCACGGGGCGATCAGGAGCGTTTCGATCGTGCCACGTTCCTTTTCACCGGCGATCGCATCGATGGCCGGGTAGAACGCGCCGGTCATCGTCAGCACGGCCAACAGCACGAACACACCGCCGGCGGCCGTTGGCAGGATGCTCCGCGTGGAAATCGTGCCAGGTGGATCCATCTTCCCCGTGAAGCGGACATCGATCGGATCGAGCAGGCTCTCCGGCAAACCGGCCCGATCGATCCGCCGCCTTCTGGCATCGTCGGCCAGGCCCCTCATCACCGCGGTGAACTGGTCCCGCACCCGCGGTGGCAGCACGTTCGTGTCGGACCCCTGCGCCTCGATCGAGATCGTGCCGTCACCATCGAGTTGATCGAGCACCTGCTCCGGCACGTCGATCCACAGGTCGGCCTGACCGGCTTCAACGGCGCTCCTGGCCTCTTCGGCAGACCCAAATCCGAAGGAAACCGACGCCGGCCAGTCGAGTTTGGACCGGCCTTCTTCCGGCTTCGGCAGTCCGCCCATACGTTCTGCCAACGCCTGTGCATCCCATGGCGAGCCCGTGAACACGACGACCAGATTGGTGGGGGCCGCCCGGGAGTCGATGTCGGAGAGCGCCGTCCGCACCCCCAGAGCGCTTGAGAGCGCAAGAATGGGATACATCGCCATCGGCAGCAAGAGCGTGACGAACAGCGTGCGCCGGTCGCGGATGAACTCGAGCAGATCGCGACGGGCCAGCGCCAGCCGTGCCTTGGCACGCAGGCTGCCAGGTTCCCGCGCGTTCTCTCCTGGGCGATCGACGGAGGCGGTCATGACGCCGCTCCCGTGGCGAGCGCCGCAAAAAACGCCTCCTCCAGGCTCGCGTGGGGCCCGAGGATCTCCGCAGGCGTTCCCTGCGCCACGATCCGGCCACCGTCGATGATCACGAATCGGTCGCACCGGTGCTCGATCTCGTGAAGCCGGTGCGTGGAGAGCAGGATCGCCCGTCCATCCGCGCGGAGGCCATCGAGTAGATGGAGCAGATCGCGTGCGCCCACCACGTCGAGGGCATTAGTCGGTTCGTCGAGCACGAGCGCCGGGGGATCGTGCACCAGCGCCCGGGCCAGTGAAATCCTCTGCCGCTGTCCCGACGACAGCCGGCCGGCGGGCCGATCCGCGAACTCGGCCAGCCCGAGCGCCCGCACGAGTGCATCGATCCGCCGCACGAGCGGCCCCTCGTCGAGGCCGTGCAGTCGACCGTATGACCGCATGATCTCACGGGCCGTGAGCCGGTCGGGAACACCCGTCGTCGCCGACACGTAGCCCAGGTGCCGCCGCGCCCCCAAGGGATCGGCCACCACATCGCAGCCGCCCACGCAAGCCGTGCCCGACGTGGGCTTCAGCAGCGTGGCCAGCACCCGCAGCGTGGTGGTCTTTCCGGCGCCGTTGGCACCGAGGAGGCCCACCATCTCGCCCGGCGCCACGGAGAGCGAAACACCGTCCACGGCCCGCACGACGCTGCCGTCGCTGGCCCGATAGTGCTTTACAAGATCGATGACCTCGATCATCCCGCCGTCTCCCACAGCCACATGTCAGATCTCCACGCTGGGCGGAAACTGCCGGAAGTCGAGGATCTTCGCCGCCACCCCGAGCAGCACCGCCGCCAGGCAGATCACCGCCGCGATCTGCACCCAGGCCGGCTGCGGATCGATGAGCAGTTGCATCTCCACCGGCAACTTCTGCCGCCAGCCCATCCACTCGACCAGCAGACTCCGCAGCCGCAGGCTCACCGTTGCCTGATTGACGACCGCAGGAATGAACCCTGCCAGATACTCGACCACGAGCGCCACCGCCACGCTCGCCACGAGGGCCCGCTTCGGCAGGATCACGGCGGGCAGGGCGAAGAGCGCCGCCCGCCCCAGCGTCGAGAGCACCACGAGCGCCGCCAGCATGCCGACCAGCGGCAGTGGCTGCGGCACGCGTGCCACCAGCACCGCGAGGAACGCCGCCAGGATGGCCACGATGCTCGTCCAGGTCACGGCCGCCAGATAGGTTCCCAGAAGAAGTGCTCGCCGACCGCCAGGCCGGACCGAGATATGAATCCAGGTGCCGCGTTCCAGTTCGTCGGCCACCACCGGACACATGGTGACGAGCAGTCCAAGCATGCAGACCGCCTCCGGCACGAGCGCATAGATCATGGTGACGGCGAGGTCGCGGTCGAGGCCCTCCGCCGCGGTCCGCCGCACTGCCATCATCACCGCCGCGGGAAAGATCGCGCCGAGCCCCGCCAGCAGGAGCCGCTGGCGCGAGATCAGCCGTCCGATCTGAAAGCCCGCGACCGCCAATGTCGAACCGAGCAGGGAGTACCGAAGCGGTTCATCCGTCTGTCCCGAACGATCTGTGTGTCCCGAAACATCTGTCTGCCCCGAAAGAGGAACGCTCATGATCCCACCCCACGATGGAGCCGCACGAGGCGGCCGAAGATGCCCTCGAGCGACCGGTCGCCGGCCGCCACCTCCACGATGGCGAACCGATTCTCGACCGCAACGTGCGCGATCCGTTCGGCCAACACCCGCGGCCGCCTTGTGGCCACCACGAGCAGATCCTCCCCTTCGAACCGCACGCTCTCCGCGCCGGGCGTCGCGCACACCGCCTCCGCGAGCCGCCGGGGGGCATCGCACCGAATGCGAACCTCCGACGGCATGGCGTCCACCATGTCTCGGATCTCGCCAGCCGTGCCACTGGCGACGAGACGGCCGCCTAGGATGACGGCCAACCCGGCGTGCAATGCCTCCACCTCGTGGAGCAGGTGGCTGGCCACGATCAGCGTGCGTGGCCTGCCTCCCACGGCATCCACCGACACAGTCCAGTGCCGCACGAGGCCGACAAGGTCGTGCCGGGCCACCGGATCGAGTCCATCGAAGGGCTCGTCAAGCACGAGGAGATCGGGGTCGTGCGCCATGGCGCCCGCCAACTTCGCCCGCTGTCGCAGCCCCTTGGAAAGGGTGGAGAGAGGTCGGTCCATCGCCTCACCCAAGCCCACACGGTCGAGTTCCCGATCGGCCCGCTCGGCCGCGGCATCCCGTCCGAAGCCGGAGAGCCGCACGAGATACCGAACCCACTCCCGTGGCGTCGCCCGCCGTTCCAAGAGGTCGGCGGCGGGACAGAACCCGATCCGCCGCAGCACCCGCGGATTGGCAAACGGCCGTTCGCCAAACACGCGGACCTGTCCCATCGTGGGCCGCAACTGGCCGGTGATGAGCCCCAGCAGCGTTGTCTTGCCGGCACCATTGGGGCCGAGGAGACCGTGGGCACCGCTCCCCAACTCCACCGTCACGTCGTTGACGCCGATCACCGAACCGAAGACCTTCGTGACGTGTGTGAGGGAGAGCATGGAAGTTTCAGGGGAAGCGAGAGTGAGGGGGAGGCGAACGCCGGGGATTCCATCCCTGAGCGGTTCACGCCCTGGTGGGAGCGTCGATCCTGTTGAGCAGCACGATCACGGCGACGAGCGATACCAGCGCCAGCGACACCAGCGACGGCACGACCGCCTGAGGTCTTGTCTCGATGCCAAAGATCCAGGCCTGCATGACCCCGAGCGCATGGTAGGGCGAAAGCCAGGCCCAGCGGTCGATCACCGGATCCATGCCGGCGGCCTTTGAAAGCCAACGAAACCGACCACGCAGCCCGCCCCCAGGATACCCGCCAGCCGACGACGACTGCCGTGCCGTCACGGAGCGGTCCTCTTCGAGGTCGCCAAACGGATCCTCGCCCCACGATCCAGTCCGGCCCTCGCGCTGGCCGCCCCCCGACGCGTCTGCCACCTCGGCCTGCCGGGAGGCCGCCACCATGGCGGCGGTTGTGAGCGTCGAGTGGGCGATCCAGCAGGCGGCCCACGTCGCAAACCAGGCGAAGCTCGCGATCCTGCTCTCCGCTGTGGCCGAGGAATAGGCCAACGCCAACAGCACCGTCGGCACGGCGAGCACGACGCTCGCCGCGACGGCCTTGAGCGGCAGGTCCCAGGTGTCGACAGCCACCCATATGCTCGGACTGACCAGCACCCCCATCAGCCACAATGCCAGCGCAGGCAGCACCGTGATGGCCGCGACGAGCACACCGAGAATGGCCGCTTTGCCGAGGATGTATTCAAGCCTTCCAACGGGCCTTGTGAAGTAGACAAGCCATGCCTTCGCCCGCAAATCGCGTGACACAAGTGTCGGCGCCACCAAGCCGATGACCACGGCGAGGAGCACCGCCTGCGGCACCCGCATGAAGGCCAGCAGCAGTCGCGACCAGACCACCCGTCGCGTATCGGCGACGTCGATCTTGGGATCCACGGGCGGCGCACCGGCAGGCCGCACGGCCCGCGTGCCCTTGGCGTATCCGGGCGTCCGGCCCAGCGTGTCGGCCAGCACCGTTCCCAGCATTCCCACACCGTCGAGATTGCGGCCGGCGCGGGCCGCTTCGCGCATGTTCACGAGCCGCCCTTCGTCGATCGCCTGCTCGAACGCGAAGAAGCTCATCGCGAACACGAGCGCAGGGCTCCACGCGAAGAACACCATGCGGCGGAGCCAGCGGCTCGTCCACGCCAGCTTGATGCCCGTCAGGGCGATCACGCCAATCGCCGCAGCGGAGCCGAGGCGTTCGCCCCGCCACGGCCGATAGCCCACGTCATGGAGCGGCATGAGCCACCTCCTGCCCGGGGGCCCCACGGCTCGTCTCATCTGCGGCCTCGGCGTCGCGGAGCGTCTGGACGAAGACCTCTTCGAGCGGCCGGGCTGCCGGCTCGAGCGAGCGGATGACCACGCCTGCGTCACGGGCACTCGCCCAGACCAGACCGATCCGATCTGACCCCGGCGGTTCGAGCAAAATCGCTCCGGTGGCCCCAGACTCATCGCCGTCGACCATCCGGGCGGGGAGGCCGCGGACTGTGAGCAGCCGTGCGAGATCGGCGAGTGGGCCGTCGCCTTCCAACCGGTGTGCGGGAGTCGCGGGCCGGGTGAGCTGTTCGATCGCACCGGTGAGCCGCACGCGGCCACGGGCGAGCACGATCACGCGATCGCAGATCGACTGCACGTCGGGCAGCACGTGCGTGGAGACCAGCACGGTCTTGCCGTGGTCGCGCGCGAGCGTGACCAGCCGGCCAAGCATCGCCCGCCGCTCGAGCGGATCGAGGCCGTTGGTCGGCTCGTCGAGGATCACCATCCGCGGATCGTGGACGATCGCCGCGGCGAAGGCCACCTTCTGCCGCGTGCCGACCGAGAGCGTCTCCACGGGCCGATAGCGTTCCTGTCCGGCATCGCACCAATCGAGCACCTCGTGGGCCCTGCGCAGGCTCTCGGTGCCGGGCAGTCCACACAGCCGCGCCGCGTAGCGCACCATCTCGACGCCGGAGAGGCCCGGCACGGCGCATTTGCCTGCGCCGTTGGGGCCCAAGAGACCGGTGACGCCCGGCGTGAACTCGAGCGACACGCCGTCGAGCACCGTGCGATTGCCGTAGCGTTTCACGACGCCATCGAGCCGCACGGGGAGATCGTCCAGCATGAGGTCATCCCGAGGAGGGTCGCCCACTATGTCTGCATCCTACCGGGGTTACTCCATCCAGCCATCGCACGGAACCCGTCCGCCGCTCACTGCTCCATCACTTCCGCTTCCTTGGCCTTCGCGAGATCGCCGACCTTGGCCTCATATTTCTTCGTCAGCTCCTGCACCTCCTCCTTGGTGGAGTCGCAGTCGTCCTCGGTGAGGGTGCCGTCGCCCTTCTCCGTGTCGGCCGCCTTGTTGCCGTCGCGGCGGACGTTGCGGATCGCCACGCGGGCCTCTTCGCCCAGTTCCTTGATGCGGGCGGTCATCTTCCGTCGCACATCGGTGGAGAGGGCCGGGATCGTGATGCGGATGATGCGACCGTCGCTCTGCGGATTGAGACCGAGATCGCTGGCCTGGATCGCCTTCTCGATGTCTTTGATGGTGCCGGGGTCGAAGGGTCGGACGACGATCTGGTTGGGCTCGGGGGCGCCGACGCTGGCGAGTGCCTTGATCGGCGTGGGCGATCCATACACCTCCACTCGCAGCGTGTCGACAAGGCCGGGATTGGCCCGGCCCGTGCGGATGCCGGTGAGGGCGTGGCGGAACACATCCACCGCCTTCTCCATCCGTTCCTCCGCGTCGAGCAGAATATCGTCGGCCGGCATGGGGGCGTTTCCTCCTCAAAGTGTCGCTGCCCTCGGCACCGTCGCCGAGAATCTCAATTCTGGCAGGATGGTCCCCTGGGAAGCAAGCGTCACCGCAGGCGCAGCAGTGGCGGGAAGCGGATGGCGTCGCAGGGCCGCTGGTCGTTTGGCGAACACCGTGCCCGTCGGGCCCGTATGGATGGGATGGTGCGTTCAGTGTTTGCGGTCGTCATTGGCACGAACTAGCCTTCAGGACGGACCCTTGAGTCCCGCGAGCGGCCTGCTTGGCACCACTCCCGGCGACCACACCACCAGCCATTCACATGCCGCCACATGCCAACCACAACCGCCGCGAGCCGCACAAGAGCCGCCACCGGTTGGTGCAGGCCGAGCCGTTGGAACCGAGGCTGGCCCTGGCCGCCGCACCGGTGAACCCCAACACGGGCTCCATCGTCGCAAGCCAGTTCCAGCCCTACGGCTACTCGCTGCTCGGCACGCAGCTGCTGGATGTCACGGCTGCCGTGGGCCAGTCGATTCAGCTCACCGCGCCCAACAACAGCGGCACGCCTCCTACACCACCGGCGACCTACGGATATCCCCAGTCGCCGGTGAACACGGGACAGATCACCGACAGCCAGGTGAACGTGGGTGGCTTCACGACGCTGGGCATGCAGCTGCAGAATGTGACCCTGCCCAACGGCGGCCTGCGGGTCGATGTTGTGGACGAGGGGATCGGGAAGCCATCTGCAGGGGGCACGCAGCCTGTGCCTTCGAGCGGCGCGAACCTGCTGCCTCAGCAGGTGCCGCCCGGCACACCAGGGGTCGTGACGAATACCGGCATCATCGCCTCCAGCCAGTTCAACGACGGCGGCTTCGGTCCGATCGGCATTCAGGCCAGCGGACTCTCCGTCGGCGGTGACCTGTCGATCATGTCGCGAACCACTCTTGGCTCACCGAGCGTGCCAGTCGCGCCCATCGCCGTGCCGTTCTCGCCGGCAGTGCAGTCCATGCCGGTCAACACCGGCACCATCCGTGACAGCCAATTCGCCGACGGCGGTTTTGGCGACATCGGCCTGCAGCTGCGGACCGTGAAGGTGGGTGGCTCAGTCGATGTCGGCGCGGAACGGCTACTGATCCAACCGACGACGGGGCCCAAGTCTGTCGGGCCCCCGATCCTCGTCGGAAGGCTCACGGCCACGACGCGGCTGGTGACGTTCGCCAAGGGCCCCGCCGGCTCCGCCCCGCCGACCAGCATGCTCTACCCTGGCATGCTGGTCACCGGCAGGGGCATTCCGCCCAAGACCGTGATCCAATCGATCGGCGGTCCCTACCGGCTCATGCTCTCGAAGCGGCCGCAGGCGACAGGGGCCATCAGCCTGACCTTCTTCGCGCCTGTCACGGCCACGAACACCGGTGCCGTCGTCTCCAGTCAACTGGCCGACGGCGGGTTTGGCGACATCGGCCTCCAGTGGTCCAACGTGACGGTCGGCGGACGCGTCGCCACGCAGCACAGCGGCATGCAGATCCAGCCGGGACTGGACAATGTAAGCTCGATCACGACCGGCCAGAAGCAGTTCGGCCTCCTTGCCACTCCTGGCTTCGCGTCGACGGCTCCGTCGACCGGGGCCGTCGCCCCCGTCGCGCCGAGTGGTACGGCCGGAACCGCGACCGCGGCCGGTTCGAGCAACGACGCGACCAACAGCGGGCGGATCATCGCCAGCCAGTTCGCGGACGGTGGCTTCGGCGACATCGGCTTCCAGTGGCAGAACGTGCAGGTGAGCGGCAATGTCGAGGCGACCCACAACTCGCTCTCCGTCCAGCCAGAGAACACGAACCAAGGTCTGATCACCGTTGCCGACGTCTCCTTCACCGCGTCGCCACCGGCGTTCGCCCCTTCACAGGCCTCCGGTGGCGGCGTGCTGCCAGCAGACCCCGCCGTCGTGACGCAGGGAACGCCCGTGTCGCCAAAGCTACCCACGCCGACGAACCCGGGCATGTCGCGGTATCTTTCCAACTCGGCCACCAATAGCGGGCTCGTCAAGCAGAGCCAGTTCGCCGATGGCGGCTTCGG
>JAPLNQ010000294.1:12993-28894 GCA_026401075.1 Planctomycetia bacterium | reverse complement strand
CGGCGACGTCGGCCTGCAGTGGTCCAACGTGACCGTCCGCGGCGACGTGCAGGTGGTCCACAATGCGCTGTCGATTCAGCCCGAAGGATCGACCCTCGCGGGCGTCTCGGTGCAGAACGTCACGTTCGGCTCAGCGTCGAGCCCAGTCGGCGATCCCCGGCTCAAGCCAGCGACGCTCGCCAGCCTCACGGTGGGGCCGTCCGGCTCGGCTGGCCCGCCTCCCTTCGTGCCGAATGCGGCCTACGCCCGAAAAGCGAATGCCGTAAACCGGACCAACCAGCAGTATCTGAGCAGCCCGGCTGCTGCCACGTCGCTGCAGTGGAGGTCGGTCACACGCGACGCCACCGGACTGGTGATTGTCAACAACGTGCTCAAGGTCACCAACAACGGCACGGCCGGGAAGCAGCCCGGCGGGATGGCGGGCAGCATCAGACTCAGCGGCATCACCTTCCCGGGCAGCGTGCCACCCCGCGTGCTCTCGGCAAAACCGACCGTGACCGCGAAGCCGGGACAGAGGGCGGCCTATGTCACCGCCCCGCAGGCCGTCAGGATCAACGCCGCCACGAACAGCGGCACGCTCTCCAGCAATCAGTTTCTCGATGGGGGCACCGGCGACATCGGTCTGCAGTGGCGTGACGTCACAGTCAACGGCTCCGTCCGCATCGAACACAACTCCTGCTCGATCAACGTGGTGGGAGATGCGAGCGACACTGGTCCGATCACCGTCTCCGGCATCCGCTTCGACTCCGGATGGGCTGCGTCAGGCGCCGCCAGCGACACGCTCTACCTGACACCGGCAGCCGGCGTCGGGCAGGCCGCCACTGCCGCCACGCCCGCGGTGATCGCCGCAGGCGGCATCAACACGGCGAGCAACTCGGCGACGCTCACGGGTGGCCAGTTTCTCGACGGCGGCATGGGACAGATCGGCCTGCAGTGGCAGCACGTGACGATCAACTGCCCGATCCGCATCGTCAACAACGTGTTTTCCGTCACCGTATCGGGCACCAACACGCATGGCGTCTCGGTACAGGACGTGACCTTCGCCTGATGCCTCGTGGACGCTGGCTGACGCCCCACGGACACATGCAGAGGCTTTCGCCGCCGACTGTCGGCCTCTACCCCACGATGACCGTGGGCCGCTTGTCGGGATCGACGATGGCGTCGTCGAGCAGGTCCACAACGCGGTTGGGCACGTCGCCGCGGCCGAAGAGCAGAAAATCGAGCGCCAGCCTGAGCCGGTGGCCCTTGCTCCAACCGAACACAATGTCGAGAGGCGAGCCGTTCTTGGTCATCTCCATCGCCAACTGCACGATCGTGTGCGAGACCGATACGCAGTCATGCGCCGTGATCACGAAGAAATCGCCCTCCTGCCGCACGCCGATGATCGGCGCGTTCTCGAAGTCACTCGTGTCGCCGTAATGCACCTCGAGGAACACGATCGGCACCCCCTGCGGGATGCGGTGCTTGCGACGAATCTCGGCCTCCTTATCCGCCAGCGACCGCTGCCCGGGTCGGTGCGGCACGAGCACCTGGAACGTGCCGTCGAGGCAGATGTCGGTCCAGAGCATCCGGGCGGCGTCGTCGGCGAAGCGAAACTCCTTGAGCCGCATCTCCTCGGCCCGCCAAAACCTCGAGAAAATCGAGATCGCCAGCACGCAGCCGATGAAGATCGACGCGATGATGATGCCGTCGGGCCGCTCGATCATGTTGGCGATCGTGGTGTAGATAAACACGAGACAGACCACGAAGAAGTAGGCGAGCGATGCGCGGCGGCCAAGGATGCCCCGTCCGTCGGTCGGCAGGGGCTTGTGGCTGATGTCGACGAGCGTGGCGATCGCGGCACTGGTCATGAGCACGAGCACGCCGGTGGCATAGGCGCCGCCCTGTGCCGACACGTCGGCGTTGAACGCCCAGGTGACGAGCAGGTTGATCGCCGTGAAGGCGAGTACGAGTGGCCTGTAGGCCGCCGCCCATTCCGGGGCCATGCCGTAGCGCGGCAGATAGCGCGGCACCATGTTGAGCAGACCCGCCATCGCCGACGCCCCGGCGAACCAGAGGATGAGGATCGTGCTGATGTCGTAGACCGTGCCAAACACGCGGCCAAACAGCGGGCAGATCGGATGCGGGCTCTCGCCGTGCGCGATATAGGCCAGGGCCCGGTCCATGGCCTTGCCCTTCACAGGCTCGAGCTTGAGTTCGTCGGCGGGGATGAGCGTGTCGGTGCCGGTGACGAGCGACGAGGCGATCAGAAACACCGACATGATCAGGGCGGCCGTGACGAGTAGCTTCCGCGTGTTGGCGATCCGGGCCGCGGCGTTGGTGGGATCGTCCTTCGTTCCCTCCATGAGATGAATCTGCAAGACGCCCGTCTCGAAGCCGCTCATGCCGAGGGCCAGCTTCGGGAACACGATGCAGGCGATGCCAAGCACCACCCACGGGCCGCTGCCACTGATAGGTGCATGGTGCAGATGGTAGTTGCCGGCGGAGATCTCGGAGAGCCAGTGGTGCAGGAGGGACGGGTGCGTGAGCAGATGAAAGAGACCCGCCCCGACCACGATCGCGGTCAACCCGAGATAAGCGATGACGAGCACGAGCGCCAGTCCCACGACCTCGCTGAAACCTTTCAGAAACATCGCTCCCAGCAGCACGAGCAGGCTGCAGGTCACCACCATCTCGCTCTCCATGAACGCTGGAACGTGCGCAGCGTAGTAGGAGTTGCTGACCAAGTGCGCTGCGGCGTCGGCTGCGGAGAGGGTTTTCGTGATCACGAAGTCGGTGGCCGCGAAGCCCACGAGCACGAGTACCACGATCTTGTTCCACCAGCCGTGGAACAGCCGCTCGATCATGCCGATGGAGCCGACCCCGTCGGGTGTCTCCCCCGCCACGTGGCGGTAGACGGGCAGCGCGCCCAAGAGCGTCACGAGCACGAGGATCAGCGTGGCGATCGGGGCGAGCGTGCCGGCCCCCTCGAAGGCGATCGACGGTTGATAGCCGAGCGTGCTGAAATAGTCGACGCCGCACAGGCACATGATCAGCCACCAGGCATAGTGGTGGTCGTGATGATGCTGGTCGGCGTCTGGCTGGCTCATTCGCGTCGGGCTCCCACCAGCGTGCCGACGCGTTCGCCCGAGACGGCCCGCTCAATGTTGCCTTCCCGCCGGTAGTTGAAGACCAGGATCGGCATGGCGTGTTCCATGCACTGCGAGATCGCCGTGGCGTCCATCACCCGGAGCTTCTGCTCCAGCACCTGCTGGTAGGTGAGGTCGCGATAGAGCATCGCATGCGGATTCTTCTCCGGATCGTCGGAGTAGACACCGTCGACGCGGGTGGCCTTCATGAGGATGTCGGCCTCGAGTTCGAGGGCCCGCTGGGCGGCGGCCGTGTCGGTGGTCACAAACGGGCTGCCGGTGCCGGCCGCCAGGATCACGATCCGGCCCTTCTCAAGGTGACGCTTGGCCCGGCGGCGGATGTAAGGCTCGGCCACGCCCTCCATACGAATGGCGGTCATCAGCCGGGTCTGCACCCCCAGGCTCTCGATGGCATCCTGCAGCGCCAAGCCATTAATGACCGTGGCGAGCATCCCCATCGAGTGCCCCGTGGCCTCCTGGATGCCGGTGTTGCCTGATGTGAAGGAGGCCCCCCGCAGAATGTTGCCGCCACCGATCACCACGGCGAGTTGCGTGCCGCGGGCCGCAGCCTGCACCGACTGACGGGCGATATGGAGCACTTCCTCCATCGAGATGCCGCGCTCGCCCTGGCGGGCAAAGCTCTCGCCCGAGAGTTTGAGGAGCACGCGACGGTAAGGACCGGCGTCCATGGTAATGATGGGATCGGGCCGGGGTGTGGGTGCTGTTTTCAGCCGCCGATCCGCCAGTTTTCAAGCCGCTTGACCTGCAACCCGGCCGCGGTGGCGAGCTGGCCCACCGTCTGTTTGTCGTCCTTCACGAAGGGCTGCTCCAGAAGCACGCACTGGCTGAAGAAGTTGCGGAGCCGGCCTTCGATCATCTTGGCGATGATGTTCTCAGGCTTGCCCTCCTTGCGGGCGGCATCGCTGAGAATCTCCCGCTCCTTGGCGACGACCTCGGGATCGAGATCCTCCTTGGAGAGCGCCTGCGGGGCCATCGCGACGGCGTGCATCGCCACGTCCTTGGCCACCTCGGCCGCCGTCGCACCGGTGGTGTTGCCAGCCACCTCCACGAGCGCCGCCTTCGAGCCGTCGTGGTGGGCGTAGCCGCCGCAGGGGGCGTCGATCCGGCAGATCCGCGACAGTTCGAACACTTCCCGCATGCGATTGAAGAGGTCGTCCTTCAGTTCGCCCAGCGTGCGGTCGGGATGGGCCAGGCTCTTTTGCGCCAGCAGATCGTCAGGCGTCTTGGCGCCCGGGCCAAGGGCCAGCGTCTTGGCGATGTCGTTGACGAAGTCCTTGAAGTCGGGGCTGCCGGCCACGGGGGCGCTCTCGCACTTCATTTCGATCATGGCACCAACACCCTTGGCCAGGTCGGTGTAGACAGCCAGGCGGCCGGTGGAAGTCTCACGATCGGCACGCATCGCCTGCGTCTTCACGCCCTGCTTCCGCAGCCAATCGACGGCCTCGTCGGTGTTGCCGCCGCATGCCTGCAGGGCCTTCTTGCACTCCATCATCGGCAGGCCCGTCTTGTCGCGGAGGGCCATCACGGCCGCTGCGGTGATCTCAGCCAAGGTCTATCTCCTTTATGAATCTTCTTTATGGATCTGTGGTTGTCTGAAGACTGGATGTTTCGAATGAGTGCCGCGCATCAACGGCAACGATACCGACCTCACAGGAACGGCACCGCGAGGCATCAACCGGACCCGCACCAAGACACCCGCACCAAGACCAACGCCCACGGCATCCGTGTGCTGGCCACTCAGATCAGGTTTTGGGGGGCTTCGGCACGGCCCGCTTCACGTTCGCCCTGGCCTTTGGAGCCGACTTGGAGGCCTTGCCTTCCTCGCCAGCCTGAACACCTGCCTCACTGCCCTCAGCCTTGGCCTGCGACTCCGTGGCTGTCTGCGCCTTGCCTTCAAGGATCGCGTCGGCCAGTCGGGCAGCAACCAGTTCGATCGAGCGGATCGAGTCGTCGTTGCCCGGAATCGGCAGGTCGATGACGTCGGGATCGCAATCGGTGTCGATCAGTGCCACCGTCGTGATGCCCATCTTCCGTGCCTCGTTAACGGCGTTCTTTTCCTTCTTGGGATCAAACACCACGAGGCATTCCGGCAGCCGCGACAGCGTGCGGATGCCGCCGAGATTGCGGAGCATCTTGCGATGCTCTCGGCGGAGCGACGACTGCATCTTCTTTGAATAACCGCCGAATGCCTCCGAGGGGATCAGCGCATCGAGTTCCTCGAGACGTGTCAGCCGATTCCGGATGGTACGGAAGTTGGTGAGCGTGCCGCCGAGCCAGCGATCGCTGACATAAGGCATGCCGCACCGCGCGGCCTCGCGGGCCACGGCCTCGGCACCCTGTCGCTTGGTGCCCACGAAGAGCACCAGCACGCCGGACGATGCCACTTGCTTGAGATACTTCCGCGCCCGCAGCAGGCCGCGGATCGTCTCGCGAACGTCGATAATATGGATGAGGTTGCGGCGGCCGTGGATGTAGGGCCGCATCTTGGGATTCCAGCGGCTCGCACGGTGGCCGAAGTGAACACCCGCTTCAATCAACTCTTGCGCCAAAACGTTCGACACGCTCTCGTACTCTCACTATGGGGAATGGGACGGGGTGGAATGGACTAGGTCGCACGTGGCGGGGCCCAGGGCCGCGCTGCCGAGCACCGCAAACTATCGGCTTTTTCGGCCCCGTGTCAACGCACACGCGGCATCCCCGGGCGCCGCCGCGAACCTGGGGCCGCCTGCCGGCCCCGGTCCACGGCCATGGCTTGAATCCGTCCATCTGCCCACACTAGACTCAAGATCGCGGGAATTTTCGCATTTCCGGCCCACTTCGACCCATCTCCCTCCCTCACAGAACCCGGCAACTCCTGCCGAACGCACCCATGCGACACGTCCTCTCGGCCACGGTCCAAAACGTCCCGGGGGTGCTGGCGCACGTGTCGGGCATGCTTGCCTCCCGTGGCTACAACATCGACAGTCTGGCGGTCGGTGAGACCGAGGACCGGGGGTTTTCGCGGATGACCTTCGTCCTGCGGGGCGATGACCGCGTGCTCGACCAGGTCCGCCGGCAACTGGAAAAGATCGTCACGGTGGTCCGTGTCGACGACATCAGCTCCCGCAATTATGTCGAGCGCGATCTGATGCTGCTGAAGGTGGCCGCTCCGGTCGGCCCAGCCCAGACGCAGGTGAAGGAGCTTGCCGAGATCTTCCGCGGCCGGATCGTGGACGTGGCGGCAGACAGCGTGATCGTCGAGATCTCAGGCATCGAAAAGAAGATCGAGAGCTTCGTCGAGCTGGTGCGGCCGCTGGGCATCCTGGAGCTGGTCCGCACGGGTCGGATCGCGATGGTGCGGGGGAGCCCCCCGACCCGTGAGCTCACCGAGGCCGCCGACGGCGCCCGCCCGGCCGACGCGAGCACCGAACACGATTCCCTAGCTTAAAGTGCGAGAAGTGAAAACTTCTGCCGTCCCGGCGGTGCCAGACATTCGACTTTGTTTCATCATCTCAATCATCATCTCAAACTGGAGTGAACTATGGCTGCAACGATCTATTACGACGCTGATGCTGACCTGAAGGCCCTCGCCGGCAAGACCATCGCCATCATCGGCTACGGCAGCCAAGGCCATGCCCAGGCCCAGAACCTCAAGGACAGTGGTCTCAAGGTCGTGGTGGCCCAGCGTCCGGGCGGCCCCAACTACGAGCTCGCCAAGAGCCACGGCTTCGAGCCGATGAGCGTGGAAGACGCCGTCAAGCAGGCCGACCTTGTCAATATCCTCCTGCCCGATGAACTGCAGGGAGATGTCTACAAGACTTCGATCAAGCCGAACCTGAAGAGGGGCGCCATCCTGATGGCCAGCCACGGCTTCAACTTCCACTTCGGCCAGGTCGAGCCGCCGCCGGGCCACGACATCATGCTGGTGGCCCCCAAGGGCCCAGGCCACTTGGTCCGCAGCGAATACGTGAAGGGGGGCGGCGTGCCCTGCCTGATCGCGCTGGGCCCCAACTCCTCGGCGGAAACCAAGAAGATCGGCCTCGCCTATGCCAAGGGCATCGGCGGCACGCGGGGCGGCGTGATCGAGACGACGATTGCCGAGGAGACTGAGACCGACCTGTTCGGCGAGCAGGCCGTGCTCTGCGGCGGCGTCTCGGAGCTGATCAAGGCCGGTTTCGACACGCTCGTCGAGGCGGGCTACCAGCCGGAGATGGCTTATTTTGAGTGCCTGCATGAGATGAAGCTGATTGTCGATCTGTTCTATCAGGGCGGCCTTGAATACATGCGGTACAGCGTGTCGAACACGGCCGAATACGGCGACTACACGCGTGGCAAGCGGATCATCACGGAAGAGACCCGCAAGGAGATGAAGAAGATTCTCGAGGAGATCCGCTCGGGCGAATTTGCCCGCGACTGGATCCTCGAGAACCGTGGCGGCGCGGCGATGTTCAAGAGCACGCGACGGCGCGAGCGGGAGCACAAGCTCACGGAGACCGGCCGTGGTCTCCGCAAGATGATGAAGTGGATCGACAGCAAGGAAGTGTGATCGCATGACGCCAGAGGAATACCAGTCTCGCAGCCTCTACGAGCAACTCCAGCCGGGCGACCGGGTGGAGGTGATTCATGGTGTCACTGTGGGGTCGAGTGCCAAGTGGAGCACGACCACGGTGGGGCAGGTACTCCGTCGGGAGCGGCGACGGCACGGGCTGCACTTCCGCCGCAATCCCGACGACAAGGTCTACAGCGACGTGCTGATCCTCTCCCGCGACGACGGCGAACTCACCACCGTGACAATGGACGAGTTCACGCGGCTGCGGAAGCTGTAGGCTACGGCACAGGGCCGGAGGCCCGGATAAGCACCAGCGGGCGGAGTCCCGCCAAGGAAAAACGGACACGATGTCCGTGTTTTCCGTGAAACTCCCGAGTTCACGCGGCTGCGGAAGCTGTAGGCCTCCTCGCCCTCCCATGCAAGCCCGACGCGCCAGCGAGGGAATCCGCATTCCGGCCCGTTCAGGCCACCCGCTTTCCCTTGTTTGCGCTGCGGGCTTGGATGAACACGACTGGCTGCGCCCCCTATCCCGTCTCAGCGAACCGGCCCCCAGATGTCGGCGAGGAGCGTGAAGATGGCCGGATGGTCCGTCTTCAACTCCGCGCGGTTGAACGGCTGGAAGTCGTTCGACCCGAAATAGGCCTCGGTCATCTCCGCGAAAAACTCCTTCTGATCGGTGAGGCCGTAGTGCTTCGTGCGTGAGCCGTCAAAGAGGAGCGTGGACTGTCCCCGGGCGTCGGCCTTGAAGGCCTTCCAGGCGGCTAGGATGCGCGGCTCGTCAAAACCGAGCACCTGGTCGTGATAGGCGTGGGCAAGTTCGTGGAGCACTACCCACGGCTGCTCATTCACGTTTCGTCGCGTGGCCACGTCGACGGCTCTCGGCAGATGAACGCACTTTTCGAGATCGCGGGGATAGCCGTGGGACTCGAGCCAGTCACCGCTGGGGTGATACTGCATGGAATGGAGATCGCCGCAAGAGGCGTCGAGAACGATCGTCACCTGCCGTAACTGGTCGAGCTTGTCCGCCGGTACGACGATTCGGATATCGGCGAGCTTCGCGGCGAGAAACTCGAGGGCCACACGGCCCACCTCCTCGTCGGACCCTCCGGGCAGGAGCCGTTCGTCGATCTGCACCCGAAAGCCTTCGATGCGTCTTTCTGCCCGCGACGCAGGCTGATCGGCTGACGCGGCGCGGGCACCGGGCGGATAGACGAGAGAGGCAACGCACACGAGCAGGACGAGGATTCGCATCCTGTCATTCTACGGGGCCGACTGGCGACACGAGCCAAGGCAAGTTAAAAACTCGCCGCCACGGGGGAGAGATTGCGACTGTCTCGGCACGAAGGGCGAGACTCAAGGAGTTCGACCCGTGGCCACGAGTTTTTAACTTGTGGAATCCGTGCCGGGACACGGACAAGTTGAAAACTTGTCCCCACGAGAGGCGTCTTCACGCCACGCGGGCGATGATGCACTTGAGATACTCGCCCTCGAGGCAGCCCGCACTCACGGGATGATCCGGGGCTGCACCGCGACACTCGAGCAGTTGGATCGTGCGGCCCGACCGCTGGGCGACGCCCGCGAGCATGACGAGGAAATCCTCCCGCGACACGGCGCCTGAGCAGCTGTTGGTCACGAGGATACCGCCCGGTTCGAGGAGATCGACCGCCAGCCTGTTGATGCGGTGGTAGGCCCGCATCGCGTCGTCGAGCGAGGCACGGCTCCGCGCGAACTTTGGCGGGTCGAGGATCACCATGCCGAAGTGATCGCCCGCCGTCTTGAGGGCGGCGAGTTTCTCGAATGCGTCGGCGGTTTCGACGGCGACGTTGGCGGCGCCATTGAGGTCGGCATTGGCCTTGGCCAGGGCGGTGGCCTTCGCGCTTGAATCAACGGCCAGCACGCTCCGCGCCCCGCCGCTCACGGCGCAGGCCGTCGCGAAGCCGCCGGAATAGCAGAACATGTCGAGCACCCGCCGGCCGCGGGCAAACCGCGTCGCCGCCTGACGGTTGTCCCGCTGGTCGAGATAGAAGCCGGTCTTTTGTCCCTCGGTGAGGTCAACGCCGAACTTCAGACCATGCTCTGTCACGAAGATCGCGCCTGAGGGAGCGGTGCCTCTGACAAGACGGTCGGGCAGATGCAGGCCCTCGAGCTTCGCGAGGCCGCGTTCGGCGCCACGCAGAAGGATGCCCTTCGGTGCCACGAGCGATTCGAGGGTGTCACAGATCGTGTCGAGCCGGGGCGACATCGCCAGCGCCGTGATCTGCACGGAGAGCCATTCGCCGTAGCGGTCGACAATCAGCCCGGAGAGATCATCCCCCTCGCTGTTGACCAAGCGGGTGGCGCCGCCCGCATCACCGAGGCCGAGCGACTGCCGCAGCGCCACTGCCGACGCGATCCGCGATTTCCAGAGCCCGTCGTCGAGGCGGGTGGCGGCGTCGAAGGCATAGAGCCTCACCCGCAGTTTGCTCGAGGAGTTCCAGAGCCCGCGGGCCACAAACGTGCCGTCGTGGGTGGCCAGATCGACCACGTCGCCGTCAGCCGGCGTGCCATCGACCCGCAGCACCGCCGTGTCGAGCACCCAGGGATGCCGTCCGAAAAACGGGCGGGCTCGCTTGGGCTTCAAGACCACCGTCGCCACGGGTAGGCCAGCCGTCTCAGACGGCTCGCTCGATGACTCAGGCATGCACGACCTGCTTGGCAGGGCCCGGCACCACGTGGGGCGCCGGCAGGGCATCGCTGCCTGGGTCGGTCGTCAGCTTCCGCCGACCTTCGCGCAGGGCCTTCTTCCGTTCGATCCGCAGCACGCTCCAACTGAAGAGGGCGCCCAGCGGCCCCGACAACAGCGCCGGCATGAAGACGAGGTTTCCGACCAGCGCGACGGTGAGCATCGCCAGCATCATGTGGCCGAACCGCTGCGTCGGCCCGAACGGCGAGAGCGAGAAGACCGAGAGGCCGATGCCGATCACGCCCCAGCTCTGATACATCGCGCGGGCACAGCCCTTGTAGGCGAGCATCGTCGCCTGCTTGCGGTCGAGCCCATCGGCGATCCCCTTGCGGAACCAGAGCATGAAGTGCACGACGTCGTCGACCGTCACGCCGAGCGCCACGCTCGGCGCCATCACGGTGCCGATGTCGATGAGGAGTGTACCCGCGTCAAACGACTTGAGCAGGGCATGGGTCCAGCCCACACCACCAAACACCACCAGGGCGGGAAACGCGGCCGGCAGCAGGAGCAACAGGCCGGCGGAGGCAGCCCGGCAGAGCACGATCATCACGACGACGATGATCGCAAAATCGTAGATGAATCCGATCATCAGGCCGTCCAAGAGCGAGTGCTGAGCCTTGTAGACCAGTGGCACGAGGCCGGTGTAGTCGACCGACACGCCCTTCACGCCCTCACTGTCGAGGTCGGCGAGAATCGGGTCGATCTTCGACTGCAGGTCACGCTTGAACAGGGCGTAGTCGACCTCCTTGGTCGCACTGACGCGGGCGCTGATCCGCCAGAGTTCCTGCTGCGTGCCATCGGGCAGTTCTGTCTCACGGAGATAATCACCGGCGAGGAAATCTGCACGATGGGCGGTCAGCCGCCGGTTCAGCACGCTCCGCTTGGTCCGCGAGCCAAAGCCGATGGCCCGGGCCGCGGCGCCCCCGATGCTGTCGCTATTGTCGCCGACGTCGAGGCTGCGACCAAACGTGACGGTCGAGAGCGAACTGCCCACCTCGTCAAGGCCACCGATCTTCTTCTGGATATCACCGACAAGCTCCATTCGCTCCAGAAAGTTGAGCGGGCATGTCTGCTGGTCGATCCGCACGAGGATTTCCATCGGCACGAGCGGGCCGAGGTGCTTCTCCAGCCAGTGGTAGTCTTGGCGGATGCGGGCTTTGGAGGAGAATAGCCGCATGAGCTGCACGCTGCTCTCGACCTGGGTGAGCCCATAGCCCACGCCAACCATCATGAGCAGACAGGCCGCCGTGACCAGGCCGTTGTGCTCTGTGATCCACTTTCCGACGCCCCACCACGGGCTCGACTCGACCGGCTTCCAGGCATTGTCGCCTTCGTCCTCGGCGAGCTTGCCCAGCTTGAGCTTCGGCGGAAACAGTTCGAGGGCCGCCGGCATGAACGTGACGAGGATCAGGAAGCTGACCACGACGCCGATGGCGGAGAAAATGCCGAACATTCTGATCGGCACCAGCTCGCTCACAGCGAGGGTCGCCAGACCAATCGCCGTCGTGCCCGTCGCCAACGTGAGCGGCAGCAGCGCGTGGTGCACCGCCCGGCCCGCAGCGCCCTCCACCACACCGGTCTCGGCGAGTTGGTCGCGGTAGTAGTTGGCCAGATGGATCGCGCCGCTGGTCGTGGCCACATAGACCAGCGATGGCATCGTCAGCAGGATGGCGTCGACGGGATAGCCCGAGTACCAGACGACCGCGAGGCTGGCGAACATGCTGTAGACGCCAGAAGCCAGCACCATCGCCACGAGTGTCTTGCTCTTCAGGCTCCACCAGCTGACGATGAAACCGACTACCAGCGACAGGCCGAAGAGAATCGTCACGCTCGTCTGACCGGCGCGGTCGATCGACACGTTGTCGACCGGAGGGCCGCCCATGTGCAGCGACTGCTCGGGGATCCCGCACTCACCGGCGGCAACGTCCTTGATGAGATCGATGGCCCCATGCAGGTTGGACCGGGCCGCGTCGGAGAGCGTCAGAACGAGACAGGTCTGCCGGGCGTCGGGGTTGTCTGAGTCGCTTCCGACGGCAATCCCCTCCGCGGCCGGGCCGATGATCGCCCCGGTCAGCCGGGAGATCGCCTCCTCGCGATCGAGGTTCAGCGGCTCATCGGTCATCCGTTCGACGGCCCGGGGGCCGGTCTGGGCCGACTTAAAATAGAGAGGCCGCTCGATCCGAGAGGCTTCTTCCGGAGGGGGTAGCAGCTTCTGGGCGAGCAGTTCCAGCCGGGGGTCGGCCATCGTGCAGCCTTCCCAACTGACCAGAATGAACTCCTCTCCCTGGAAGTTCCGCCGGAAAAACCGGTAGGTCTGCGTCTCAGGGTATTCGAGGGGTAGCCAGCCCTTCACGTCGTTGCGGTTGTTGCCCTTGGCCTTGATCGCACCGACGACCACCAATGGCAACAGGAAGATCAGGATCGCCATGATCCAGACACTGTTCCGCTGGTAGAGATTTGTCCCGGGTTTCGACATCATGCCGTCCAGACAGGGACCGCCCGGGGGTGCCGGGGGTGGAATTTCCGTATATCAGACCCTCAACCGTACAGGGGTTTTCCTGCCCAGTCCATATCGCTCGGGAGCCTCAGGGCCTGTTTTCCACACCTGTCGGATGACGTAAGTGTTTTCAGGGGAATACCTTACGCCGATAACAGCCTTTCCCCAGCCCGCACAAACCTGCCAGCCAGACCTCAGCCTCGCACAACGTCAGCGGCCCGGAAACCGCAGGATTTGTGGGAACCGTCGCAAAACGGCCTGGTCTGCGTGTGGCCACAGCGGCAGAGGGCAACGGCCCGCTTGCCAACGGGAAGCGGAAACTCGTTCCCGTGATGATCGGTGACCCGGAGGGACAGCGTCTCGAAACGCTCGGCGGTGGGCATTTCGACAACGAGGGGACCATCCTCCCGGCAACGGATCGTGAGGCTGTCAGGCGGCAGGACACGTGGTCCGACCCCAGCCTTGGAGCCTGCCCCATCGGCTGATCCGCCAGTTGGCCCATGGCCCGGGGCGAAGCGAAGGGCAGGGCCGCCCGGCCCGCGCGGCGGCTGCTGGAAGGTCCACCACCAAAGCGCGGCCGCTGCCGCCAGGAGCACCAGCGACACCAGCTGCGAGATCGAGAGCGGCGTTCCCAGGGCGGGCGGCTCATCGACGCGGATGGCCTCCAGCAGGAGCCGGGAAATCGGGTGGATGGTGAGCACCAGCGCAAACACCTGGCCGTCCCGCCGGGCCAGCGGGGTGGCCGAGGCCAAGCAGGCCAACACCGCCAGGATCGCCGCATCGACCGCGGCGTAGAGCTGCGCCGGATGAACCGGCAGGCTCCACGCGCGGTCACCGTCGGCCGCCACGGCGGGCAAGAGCCCCCGCGCGGCCTGGTCGAGCCACGGAGGGCTCTCCGGTGGAAACCGGACCGCCCAGGGCAGATCACAGGGCCCCCCGTAACAGCAGCCATTGAGGAAACAGCCGATCCGGCCGATGGCCAGACCGACGAGCAGCCCCGGGGCAATGCAATCAGCCAGTCGCGGGAGCGACAGACCCCGGCGGCTGGCAAACCGCCAGGCAGCCAGTGCTGCCGTCGGCAACGACCCAAACACCACCAGACCTCCGGCCGCGACATTGAGCACGGCCGCAAGCGACTCCGTCCAACTCCGTCCGGCGGCGAAAAATTGATCGTGGTATTCGATCACATAGAAGAGTCTCGCGCCGACGATGCCCCAGAGGAACACCTCCATACCGAGTGCCAGGATCGTATCGGCATCGAAGCCCATGCTGCGGCCCCGCACGATCGAGAGCCAGGTGCCGGCCGTCGCGGCGACCAACAGCATCGCCCCGTAACCCCGCACCGGCACGCCCTGGCCGTCGTCGAGCGACGGAAGCAGCCAGAGGATCGTCGCCGCCGTGATCGCCAGCGGCACTCCCAGTGTTTCCAGAGCCGCCCTCCAGCCGTGGCCGGCGGCGGTTCGCGCCAGCATCACCGCCGCCACGATTCCCCACACGGCCAAGAAGAGTCCGAAGCCAACCAGCGGCAGCGACGTTCCCCCCACGGTGATCCGCGTCGGGATGTGAAACAGCGTCGACAGCATCAGCGTGCCAGGCCTTGATCGGGTGTGCTGCGGGGCTCGGACGTGCCACGGCCGCGAAGTTCACGGTTGTCGATGAGCCGCGTCGATCCCAGACGACCGGCCACCAGCGCCACCGCGCGCGACGCGTCGGCGGTGAGTGGTTCGAGCGACTCGGGATCGGCGAGCGCCGCATAGTCGACGACGATGCCATGGGCCTCCATGGTCTTTCGCATCGTCTCTTCGATCGCGGCGGCAGCGGCTCCGGCAGCCCAGAGCTGCTCCGCCTGACGGAGGCTCTCCGAGATCGCGGCGGCGCGAGGGCGGTCGGCGGCGGAGAGATAGGCGTTCCGTGAACTCATGGCGAGACCATCCGCCTCGCGCACCGTGGGGCAGACGACGATCTCGATCGGCAGGCCGAGGTCGTAAACCATCCGTCTGACGACGAGCGTCTGCTGCCAATCCTTGGCGCCGAAGTAGGCAGCGTCGGCCGGCACGGCCTGGAAGAGTTTGCAGACCACCGTTGCCACGCCGTCGAAATGGCCCGGCCGCCGCTCCCCTTCAAACCGTACCGCCGGCCCGCCCACGACGATCCGCGTGGCGTCGCCAGGCAGATAGACGGCCGATACCTCCGGGGCGTAGATCCACTTCACGCCGTGCGGCGCGAGCTGCGCCGTATCGGCGGCGAGCGTCCGTGGATACCGAGCGAAATCCTCCTGCGGACCAAACTGCGTCGGATTCACGAAGATCGAGACGGCAACGTCGTCGCAGTCGCGGGCCGCCCGGGTCACGAGGCTTACGTGGCCCGCGTGCAACGCTCCCATCGTGGGCACGAATCCCACCCGTCGACCGGCGGCCCGCGCCTCGACGACGAGCGCCCGCATGCGATCCGGATCGTGCACGATCTGCTGCATCACGCCATCGCCTCGACGACAGCCACTGCTTCCTGCACCGCCTGATCGAAATCCCCGGCAGCGATCGTCACCACGGCCCGTGGCCCACCCGCGGCACTGATCTCGGGAGAGCGGATCTCAGAGGCGATCCGTTCCTGCAGTCGCAGAAGCCTGACGACCGCTTCGTCCGTCGCCGCGCACATCGCCCTGCCCGCCCGCCGGCCGGCGCCGGCGCCGACGCCGGCGGGTTCAGCGGACTGCCGGCCACGCGCGGCGATCTTCGCCTCAAGCAGCTCGGGGGAGGCCACAAGCAGGATGGCGACGTGTGGCGGCATGGTTTCCGCCGCCATCCGCGCGAAGTGATTCTCAAAGCCAACCAGTGACTCTGCCGCCAGTGTGTCGACCGCCGCCAGTCGCACGGTGTGCAACCAGTAGTCGGTGACGGTGCCGTGCGGATCCGGCGACCACCGCTTCGTCTGGAGCGGCTGCGCACAGGCCTCGACCGCGTGCCGCCAGGCCAGATCGCCCGCGGCCGCATCCAGTCCCGCGGCCC
>JAPLNQ010000294.1:0-12957 GCA_026401075.1 Planctomycetia bacterium | reverse complement strand
CGTGGCATGGGCCACCGCGGCCGCGACCTCGGAAGCCCCCGCGCCCGGCACGCCGATCACCGCCACGTGCGGGTGCGGCGATGAGATGCTTTCGAGCAGGTCCTCGAGCGAACAGGCGGCCAACGGGTGCACGAGATCCGGGGCGATCTCCACGCACGGCTCGAGCACGAACCTCCGGGTGACCATCCGCGGGTGCGGCAGCGTCAACGTTGCGGTATCGAGGACGATCGTGTCGTAGAGCAGCAGGTCGAGGTCGACCGTCCGCGGGCCCCACCGTTCGCCGCGTTCACGATCGAGCGTGTTCTCCACCGCCGCGAGCATGCCGAGCACATCGTGCGGAGCCAGGTCGGTCTCGAGCAGGCACGCGCCGTTGAGAAAAACACCCTGCCCGGGCGGACCGCCGATCGGCCGGGTGTCGCGATAGCGGCTCACGCTCACGAGCGTGACGCCCGGCATGAACCGCAGCAGTTCCACCGCGCGGTCGAGATACTCACGCCGTTTTCCAACGTTGGAACCGCAACCAACAAGGCATCGTGCCATAGCGTTTCACACCAAAGCGGTTGTAGCCAGCGGGCTTCTACCCAGCGACAACGCACCCCGATTCTATCCGCCGGCCACCCTCCAGAATCAACAACGCCGAACGAACCTCCCGCAAAAGACTGGAAAACCAGCCGGACAAACCGCCCAACCATCGCTCGAAAACCGGGGGGACATCCAGGCCACGACCAAAGTCGCCGACTGTCGCTCCCTCCAGTCGTCGCCCCCGAAATTTCCGAGACGATGGTTTCTTCTGTGTTCGTCTGTGTTTGTTAAGGTGCCTCACGGCCGCGGTCGCGTGACACCCATGTCTGCGAGTCGCGTTCACCTTACGGGGGCTCATTCTGTGAACCCCTTCGAAGATGTCAAGGACGCTCCATCGCGCACGACGTGCGCGACCACTCACTCACAAAAAATCCGGACATGAAAGCCGTTCCGCACCAAAAAAAATTTTGCCAGCAGTGCAAGCATTGTCGAAACAGATTCGGGATGGTGTGCTTCCATGGCAAAGAACATCACAAACGACGGCGTTGACTGCATCCGACCACGCGTGGCGCATCATCTCATGGTCCACTTTTCTTCCCGTGACGACAGTGCATCGGGCGCCGATCGACGGTTGTCCCGCGAATCAAGACGTGGGCTTGACGAACCGCTGCCCGCAGCGCTCTTGCCGGATGGACTGCCACTCGGAGAGCCGCTTCCGGATCTGCTGTCCGACGCTGCGGATGCCGATCCTCTGGCAGATACGCCGGAAAACGTCCCCGCCTCGGGCGAGTCGTATTGGCAACTCTCCCGCACGCCGCTCACGAGCCTTTTTTTTACGCTCCCCTTGGTTCTGGCCTACGAGGGTGGCGTGCTGCTGCTTGGCCGTGGATCGCCTCGCAATGGCGCCGACGTCTGGCTCCGCCACCTGCTGGATGCCCTGGGATTCGGCCAGTATTTCCTCCTGCCACTGCTCACCTTCGTGGGACTTTTGGTATGGCAGTATCTCTCGCACGACCGCTGGAGGGTGAGCCTGGCCGCATTGCCGGGCATGGCGGCCGAATGCACGCTCTGGGCGGTCGTGCTCATCGGCATCGGGCGGTTGCAGCAGAGCCTCTGGCCGTTCCATCCGGGCCTTCTCGAGTGGGAATACCTGCAACTGCACGGTGATGCCGGATTCGGCTGGCATGCGCTGCTGGCCAGACTCGTCGGCTTCTGCGGCGCAGGCCTCTACGAGGAAGTGCTTTTTCGGCTGCTCATGCTCCCCATCGCCGTGTGGGCATTCGAGCGACTGGGGTGCTCGACGCTGGCGGCCGGATTCTGGGCGCTGGTGCTGTCGAGTCTGCTCTTCAGCGGCGCCCACTACATCGGCCCGCTCGGCGACTCGTTCACGCTCTACAGTTTCACGTTCCGCACCGTGGCGGGCCTGTTTTTCGCGCTCCTGTTCCTGCTCCGCGGCTTCGGCATCGCCGCCGGCACTCATTTTTTCTACGACCTCTTGGTCGGGCTGGTGTAGTTTCCGCGGGGACACCGCGGAGACAAGGAACTTTGCGTCCGGCTTGGTGCCGCCTGCGGCGACGATCTATAATCAATCGGTGGTAGGAATCGGAGGGTGGCAACCGGCCGAGTGAGGCTGGCTGCCGTCGAGCGTCTCGTGTCTTCCTGTGGAGTAGCATCTCGTGCTGTCGGCTCGTCCCAAAGTCGCTGAATTGGTCTTCCAGCTCTACGGGCGGACGCTGCATCCCGAGCTCTTCGAGATCCATTGCTCGCGCACGATCGACCGCGGCGGGTATACGGCGGTGGTTGCGATCACGAATGCCGGCCACCTCGTGACCTGGCGCAAGGACGGCCTGACGCTGACCGAAGTCGCAGCCGACAGCGGCCAGCCCCTGCCCCAGAAGCGGCGGCTGCTCTCCCACCGGCTCTGCGGAGAACGCAGCGACCGCATGGAGTGCCGCGGCGGTGCCTCCTATCAGATGTGCTTCCAGTTGGAGCGGGTCGCGCCGGAGGTGTTCTGGGCGTTCCAGGAAGAACTCGCCGCCGAGGGCCGCAAGCATGGCCTGCTCCACCACTTCAGCTCGTCGGGGCGACTGGCGACGGGCGCCCTCAGCTGGATCAACATTGAAACCCGCGCCAAGGGGCTCTCCGTGCAGGCATTTCACACCTTCCCGGACGATCACGCGATCGTGAAGAGCCAGTCGCTCTTCGAGCTGCCCTGAGATCGCACCGTCTCTTCACCAACCGCCCCCACCCAAGCCCTGCACGATGCCCACGCCCAAACCCGGTTCCCCAAAGACGCCCACCCCGACTCCCCGCAGCCGCGTGTTGATCGCCGACGACAACGAGCCCAACCGCGAACTGCTGGAGGTCTATCTCGCCGAACTCGACTGTGAGATCGCCACGGCTGTGGATGGCCGCGACACGCTCGACAAGGTCGCGTCGTTCCAGCCCCACGTGATCCTGCTCGACGTAATGATGCCGAAGCTGTCAGGCTTCGAGGTCTGCGAGCGGCTGAAGTCGGACCCGGCCACCAGTCCGATCATGATCCTGATGGTGACGGCGCTCGGCGAACTCGGTGACATCGAGCGGGCGGTCGAGGCCGGCACCGACGACTTCCTGTCGAAGCCGGTCAACAAGGTCGAACTCGTGAAGCGAGTGGAAAACATGCTCAAGCTCCGGCACGTCAGCGACGAACTGGAGCGGCTGCGGAGCTACATCAGCACGATGGACGACGAGCTGCCGCCGCGTCAGACCGGCCGCGGGAAATAGCGACGGGTTCGGCTCGGATCACCGCTCCCTTACCGCCACCTGCCGGAGCACGCGGGAGGTCGCGGTTGACTTGTTGAGCACGTAGAAGTGGATGCCGGGCACGCCGCCGTCGAGCAGCCCCTGCACCTGCCGCGAGGCAAATTCGACGCCCGCCTCGAACTGCGCCGCTTCGTCAGTACCGGCCGCCTCGAAGGCCCGGGTGAACTCGTCGGGGAGCCTCGCCTTGCACAGGCTCGCGATCCGACGCACCTGCGCGTAGTTGGTGACGGGCATCAAGCCGGGCACGATCGGCTGGGTGATGCCGATGGCGGCGCACCGGTCCCGAAACCGGAAGAAGTCGGCGTTGTCGTAGAACAGCTGCGTCACGACCACGTCGCCGCCGGCGTCGCACTTCCGTTTGAGGTTGTCAAGATCCGCGGCGGCGTTCACCGCCTCCTGGTGCGTCTCGGGATAGCCGGCGACGAGGATGCCGAATTCTGGGAACTCACTCCGAATCAGGGCCACGAGTTCCGACGCATACTGCAGGCCATCCGCCAAGGGCGTGAACGACGTCTCGCCCTTGGGCGGATCACCCCGCAGCGCGACGATCGCCGACACGCCACGGTCGCCGGCCTCGCGGAGGTAGTCGCGGAGTTCGTCGACGGAGCTGCCCACGCAGGTGAGGTGGCTGGCGACGGGCAGGTCGTGCCGCGACCGCACGCCTTCGATCACGTCGAGCGTCGTGCCGCGGGTCGAACCGCCGGCGCCGTAGGTGCAGGTGATCATCGACGGCTCGAAGGCCATCAGGTCTTCGACGGTCCGCCACATCATCGACTCCGACTCCGGCGTCTTGGGCGGAAACAGCTCAAAGGAGAGGCCGAAGCGGCCGTTCTCGTAGGCATCCTTGATCGACACGGTAAGGCCTCGAAAGGGGGAAGGGGGACAGTGGCTCGATCGTGTGGCTTATTATTGTAGTTCGGTGATGCAAATGGTCACGGTTCCGTCGGCGGAACTGCCAGCGTGCGGAGCAGTTGGCGGTCGGCCTCCAGCAAATCCAGGCCCCGCCGGGCCATCATCCGCTCGAGAACAATGGTCGCCTGCTCGGCAGTCGTGCGTTCGCCGCCGGGCACCACCATGTTCGTGAAGGCGGCCACGTCCTCGGGCACGAGGCCGCCGACCGTCGCCGCGATGCCGATCCTCGCACCGCAGGGGAGCGATGTGTTGATGGCGGTCTTCACGAAGTCGCCCACCAGCGCACCCAGAAACTGCCGGCCGGTGTGGAGTGTGCCACGGCTCCCATCGGCGGCCGGCGTGTGCAGCCGAACCGGACCGTAGGTGGCCTTGAGATTGCCCGTGATCGTGCCGGCCGCGAGGTTCACCCAGCTGCCGATGTGGCTGTGACCGAGGAAGCCGTCGTGCGGCTTATTGGAGAAGGGCTCCATGACGGTCGCCTCGACCTCGCCGCCCACACGGCATTCGGCGCCGATGGCCGTGCCGGCACGAATCCATGCGTGCGGATTGACGCGAGCCCGGCTGCCGATCCAGATCGGACCGTCGAGGCAGACGAAGGGGCCGATCTCGGCGTTGGCATCGACGACGACCGGCCCGTGCCGCACGACGACCTGCTCCGCGATCTCCGCGCCGGCGGCGGCAAAGAGACCGGGCCGCATCTCGCGGAAGCGACCTGAATCGATCTGCACCGCGAGTGCCCCGGCGATTGTCCGTTCGTGGGCGCCAAGGATCTCGTGGGGCAGCGACAGCATCTCCATGTCGGCATCGGCATCGGGGAGCGCGAGCGAATCGATCGCATCGGTCGCACTGGCGGCATCGGCAAGCACCGCATCCACGACGGCCTGGTCAGGGCCGCCGCCGTCGGCGGACAGATGCACGATGGCTGCCGCGATCGCATCGCCTTGATAGACGACGGTGCGATGGCCGGCCTCGACAAGGCTGCGGAGCGTGACGAGCGTGTCGCGGCTGGGCACAACGCGGGCGTTGACGAGGAGTGCGATCGCGCCGTGCGAGGAGGCGGGCGGGCTCGGCGGGGGCGTCGCGGAGGATCCACCCCACACAGCCACCCGGCTGCTATCGACCGCCTCCAGATAGCGGGCGAGGTGGGGCCGCACCGCGCGGCGGACCGGGCCGAAGTGGCCGAGGGCCTCCACGAGCGTACAGCAGCCGATGGTGAGGTCACAGGCGGGCCGCACGGCGGTCAGCAGGCCGAGTTGGCCGACAGCACGATCCTCGAACACGATGGTCTTCATGACCATAAGGGTAGGCCAATGCCACGGGTCGCGGCCAGCGGAATTCGGGGCGGCGTCCGGCCTCTGTGCGGCATCTCTGGCAATCGGCCGCGGTGGGCCGTAATCTCAGGAGAGATGGCCGATCCCCTCACGAGCCGGAGTGGCGAAATGGCAGACGCGACGGACTCAAAATCCGTTGCCCGTAAGGGCGTGTGGGTTCAAGTCCCTCCTCCGGTACTCTAGAAAAATAGGGGTTTACGCCCCAACACAAACGGCCACCCGATCGCCTCGGGTGGCCGTTGTTGTGTGATCTGTTGCGTAAAGCGGCAAAAATGGCCCTCTATGTGGTGGCTTGATTGGCCAGGTTCGCCACCGGTGTCGCCGCTTTCTCATGTTCATCCCAGAGGATTGCGGCGGTCCGCTCTGCGTTGCGGCCCACATAGTAGGACAGCGTGGTGTCGATGCTCTCATGCCGCATCAGTTCCATGAGTTGGGCCGGCATAAGCCGAGCGGCCCAGCGCTCTCCGAAGGCCCGCCGCAGATCATGCGCCGAGGCGGTCTTCTTGGCATCGACTTTCACCTTCGCTTTCGCGCCGATCTTGCTGATGATTTTCGATACCCGATCCTTGTTTGCGGGACCGAGCTTGCCGTCCATCCGATTCAGCTTGAAGACTGGGCCGGTCCGATCTCTCTCCGGCACAGCCTCTAGAAGACGGACGAACTCTGGTGCCATAGGCAGGAGCCGATCCTTGTGTCCCTTCTCTAGTTCGGCTGGAATCCGCAGCATCGGGTAGCGTCCCGAAAGCACTGGATGCAGCTTGTCTTCGCGATCCCAATACAACTCCAGCGACTCCGTAAGCCGTAGGCCGCTGGTCCAAAGGCCTTGCAAATAGAAGTTCCAGTCGTCCGATTCAGCGGCGCCGACGACTTCCTTCGTCTGTCCAAGCATCCGCTCAAACTCTTCGGTAGTGATGGGTCGCCCTCGCATCACTTTTGCCCCCTTCGATATCTTGGCCCGCTTCAGTTTCGGGAACGCGGGAACTTGCGGGAGTAATTTCTGATTCTTTGCCCAATTCAACGCCGCCTTCAAGTGGGCGAGGTGGCCGGCGATTGTCGATTCCGAGAGCTGGCCGGTGCTCTCTTCTTTTGGTGGCTTCTTGCACCCGGGCTTTGGCTTCGCAGGCGCGCCCTGGCGGAGTTTGGAGACGAACGCTGATAAGCGTTTCTCATCGACATCCCAGAGTCGTTGGGGGGCGATCTCCACTTCAAAGCGGTCGAACACAGAGCTGATCTTTTCCGCAGTCCTGACGGCCAAGCCCGGGATCACCTCCGCCTCATACCTTCGCCGAAACTCTTCCCATGAGAAGCGGGACGGTATCACGGCCTCACCCGCTGCCAGCTTGTTTTCTAATTCGCGGGCTTCTCTATCAGCACACTTCCGCTCCCTCGCCTTGCCTGTGCGCGGGATCTTGGTGGCCTTTGTCTTGCGTCGTTGCGTCACCGGGTCCTTCCACTGGAGGTGATAGTTCGGCCGATCCGCATACTCCATGACCCAGACTTTGATTTCATCGTTCATCTTTCAACTCCTCATCACTTGTGTTTGCACCCTTTGAATAGGTGCTGGTTGTCCTTCGATCATAGCGCGATCGCATGACCGCGCAAGTTCATTTATGCTCGCCTCAATTGGCAGCTTTCTCCGCGTCGCTCGCTCCGTTACGCGACAGAATCTCAACGACAGAGCATCGACCTCGCCCGCCTTTACAGATGCGCAGAAGGCCAGCCGCTTCTAGCGCGCGAATGCCGCGCTGTGATTGATCATCGGTCAGGCCCATGTGCCGCTTCACGGCTCTGGTAACCCGCACCGGCCCAGTCTTTCCCGACACACCCCGAACAAACCATAAGGCGATCGCGATCCCCATCGCGGACTTGCAGAGCCCCTGAGCCGCTGCCAGCCAAGCCATCGGAATTGGACCTCGCAGGAAAGGTTCCGTTTGGCGGGTGACTTTGCTGCGGGCTGGGCTTGGTGGGAGTTCGCCCGGCGAATTGGTTCCGAAATCCTCTAGTCGGATCATGGGCTACTGCACCCCATAGAGATTAAAGAGAGACCACTAAGAGACTTCTCTATAAGACCAGCCCGGTTCCGCAGGATTGTGGAGTCACTTCCGCAGGATTGCTGAACTGACTCCGCAAGCTGGCGGATGCTGGGCATTGGGCCAGCCAGCCGTATCACTGTTGCCCAGAAGTCGGCACCCGCATCGTCCACGTACCGATCCGGCCATCTGACGATCTTGGCATCGGCGTTGATCTCGAAGCCCCGTAGCACCGCCCGCGAAGCCTCAGCCATCGCGGCCTGCGTCTGGGATACTATGTCTTCGATCTCGGCTACTGGTCCTTCTACAAGAACCGCGTCATGAATCGGGGCGCAAAGCCCTATACCGCGTTCCACCAGTAGGCAGCACGCCAGCCGTAGCATTTCCGCTGCGTTTGCCTGAACGGGGAAGTTCGACAGAGCGCGGGGGTTTGCACCCGGGCGATTGTTATCGGTCGACGGTCCAATTCGCAGAGGCCAGCCAAACACCGTTTGGATCTCGCCTGTGAGCATCGCCCGGTCGACAGCTGCCTGAGACCACTGCCAGAAGGTTGGGTAGGTACGCTTGTGGAGCGAGAGAAGTTCCACCGCTGTGGCTGTAGGCCTGCCAATTTTCTGCGCCAGTGACTCAGGTCCCATTCCATACATGACCGCGAGAGCGGCGGCTTTAAACAACGACCGCTCCTCTCCATGAGTCGTTTTCGTCGCCTCCGCCGGGACGGCCCGCGCCTGTCTTGCGAAAGCTAGATAGAAGTCGCCGGAGCGATAGGCCTCTAGCATCGCCTCATCACCCGACAGTGCGGCACCCACCGCGATCTCTTGTGAGACGAAGTCCAGGTAGGCGACCGCCATACCCGGTTCTGGACGGATGAGACTTCGCAGCCAGCGGGACGGGCCGAAGATGAACTTGGCATTCGATGGCTGATTCCGGCCGGTCTTGGCCCGAAACGGTGCGATGCACATTCGATTGCGACCGTCTGGACCAATGGCGAGGTCCTCGAAGAGCCGCATCTGCCCCAACGCGCACCGCAGCTCCCGTAATTCAGCCACCGCTGGATAAGCCTTCGCCTGAGACCGGAAGGTGTCGTCGGACAGATCCAGCTGACCGGTCTCCAGCATCGGCCAGGGGATGTCCCGCAAGATCAAGAAGCGGGCGAACCGGTCGCGTTTGAATGTGGTTCCCTCGTACACGCCATAACGTTGGTCAACCTCCGCTACCAGTTGCGACTGCACCGAGTGCCATTGCCCCCGTAGGTGTTGGAACATCTCGACATCGATTGGAATGCCGCGATGTTCCATTGCGGCTACTGCCCACGCATATCGGCCCCGCAAGAGGGCGCGTGGCAAATCGATTTTCGGCAACATCGCAGTCAGAAGACGGGTTAGGGCGATAACGTCTTCATCGCAGTAGTCCAGGAGCGCCCGCCGTTCCGAATCGGTGAACGGTCCACCGCGGATGGCTAACTGCCTCATCTCGTCCTTCTCAGCTCCCTCCATCGCGGGCAGCCCGTGATAGACAAGCGCTCCCAAGAGTCCGCAGCCGCTGGGCGTGTAAAGGCCGTTGGTTAGCGCCCGAAACTCAAAGAAAAGATCCAACGTCCGCTGGGGGGCCGGCCATCCCAGCACATGAAATACCGAAAATTCAGCCGCTGCCGCGTAGGCGACAACGAGGGAGCGGTCATCCGTCCGAAAGGGCGCCGCTTGCAGCTGCGCCAACTGGTCTTCCCAAAGGCGCAGCTGCTGGCCGGAGCGCAGTTCCCGAGCGACAAGGCATATCGGCTTCGGCCGATGCCCTGTCGGTGCGGAATACTCCGTGTCGACGCACCAGATCTCTTCAAATCCGGCGAGATCGTTCACGCGGCACCCCGCAGTTGCCGGACGATCGCGTGGTCCGCTGATTCGATGAACTTGTCCCGGAACGCAATCTTGAGAATCTGGTGAAAGTCCAGATCCGGCCATTTCGGCGGTGGCAACTCAGCCGATGGCACGTAGTGTGTGTAGTGGCCGTTGGAAGTGTCGGCGACCATGCGGCACCAAGTGGTCTCCGCGGCTTGCGCAATGCGGAGAGCCGACTCGGTCCAGGTGTTCGACCGGCCGTCTGGTCCAGGCAGCTTGACTCGCCACAGGAACAGATCACCAGCCCGGTTCGTACAGGTCAGCACCAGAGCCGGCGAGATCTCCCCGTGGAGATCAGTCCAGAGGTTTCGGGCCACCAAGTACGTCGCCCTGTCGACACCGTTTTCGACTTCGAGGACGGCTGTCTGGAGCCGCCATTCGGTGCCGGGCCGAACCGTGAACCATTCGCTCTTGTTCGGCTTGCGGCATGGGATAGTGGGTATGACCTTTCGCACCCCAAGCCCCTCCGAGAAATCGGCTCCCAAGTGGAGCGTCGATGGATCGAATGGGTCAGGCGTTTCCGGCCGCGGCGCGGCAAGATGGGACGGATCGAAAGCGGCCGCGTGGCCGTTGTCTTCGGGTTCAAAATCAGAGGCTGCGGTCTTTGCCATGACAGGTTTCTCCTATGGCTGGTTCCAACGAAATCTGACCCCGTAGACGGCCGATCCGGTTCGGGGGTCTCCGGGGCGGGTTGACCGACAATCGGCCCTCCTGCGCCCCAAAACGCGATCTACACCGGAGGCTTTCTTTGAAGACGGCCTTGAGCCAGCGCGGCTTGCTGTGCCGTTGACAACTTCCGGATGGTTCTGGGCCGCATGACCCGTTGGACGAACCGGATCTGGGCTAGCGGGAACTCCACATTCGCTCCGTCATCGCCGTCAGCCACTACCTCTGCCCCCGGGATTGATCGGAGCTTCCGAACAATTGCGCCGGCGCGTTGGGTAGCCGCCCCGATGCGATCTCGGCTAGCGGGGTAGAGGTGGCCGTGACGGCATGGAATGGTGTAGTTCCACGGATCCCTCCAGCGGCCGGCGGCGGCCTCGTCCAAGGCGATGCGCCACCGGTCGCCGAACTCGGCGCGAAGGTCGACGGGCTTCGTCATGCGTAGACCCTCCCGCCCATCGCGTCTGGCCTGCGGGCATCGCTGCGATTGGTATCGATCGCGGTCAGGGGGGCTGGGTCAAACCATCCGGGAAAGAGCAACTGGCCACCGTGCTGTTTACGGGCGAGTTTGTTCCTTTCGCGGCGGGCGTCCCTAAACCGGTTGGCAGATGAGGGGCGTTTTCGCGTCATGCGGCACCGCCTTCCGGTTGCTTGGTGATGAATGCCACCAGAGCGGCGCCGGTCACGTAGGTCCGCTTACCGCATCGGTGAACTTTCAGCCCCCTTCGGCAGGCGGCACGGAAGCCCGCGTCTCTCCAACCCATTCGGGCCTTGGCTTCGTCAGCGCGGTAAATGGCGTCCGAGACAATTGCCCCCGGGATAGCTTGCAGGCCACTGTCTGACGGCTGCTTTCGACTAGATCGATTCATGGCGAAACTCCTGCGGTCGGGGGCCACACGGAACGTCCATGTGCACCCTCTGTAATCCGCGCCGTCGGTCGGAAAAAATCCGACGTCGCTGTTCCGCGCATGAAAAAGGGCCGGATTCCGCTTACGGAACTGGCCCTCATGACCGCTCACAGGTGGGTATGGCCCGTTCGATCGTCGGTTTACCCGTCGGGTTCAACCATCAAATCGCTCTTCAGAGCGTCGCGTTGCAGTGGCAACCACTCTGACAGATTTCAGCCATGGGGCGATCTTATCAGTCCAAATCGGGCCGGCCTCTTTAACAGCCGTCGCGCTCTTGCCAATGAGCTTCCCAATCCGCTCCGCACTACCTGCGTTCAGTAACTGCTGACGCTTTTTCGGATCCCTCCAATGCTCCCCCAGCAACTCGCCTGTTGACTTCCCTCGCGGCTTATGAGCTTTGAACTGCGAGGGGTCTTGCGCTGGTGCACTAGTCGGCGTCGCTTGCAACTCATTGCTGAAGGCTGCTGGTATGTGGCCGTTCTTGGCGGCCCAATAGGCGATCCGACCAGCTTCAAACTCCTCACTTATTCTCTGCCGCAATTCTTGCTCGGCTCGCTCTTGCACAATATCAACGAGAGGGAATTCTACGGGCCATTTGCGGTCGACAAGTTTGCGAATGCGGCCCACAACGGCGCGAATGTGTTCTAAGAGTTGGTCCTCGGCGGCCTGATCCCAAGGGTCTGGGACCGCTATCCCCGGCATCGCCGAAAGCCGATCTACACATGCCTGAGCATGGCGTGTTTTGAAAACGACAATCTCATCGATCAATTGGTGAGGTGTCCGAAAGATCTTTGGAAAGGCGTCCGGCGACGCAGGTGGATGGGCGGTCTCCCCTTGCACGCGTACCGTTATCTCTAACCCGATGCACCGATAGGTGGCATAAATTTTCGCTGGCGAGAAGTCAGACAACTTTTGAGACATTGGTAGTTCGGTCTCTGTTCAGGAGGTCCATCGTTGGTTTTACGGGGCAGCCTTTCAGACCGCGCTGGCCTGCTCTGGCGACCTTAAAACACGGAGCCTCAGAGGATTTTTCCAGGGTGGCACGCCGACGGTGGCGCGCTGACGGCCATTAGTATACATAGGTACAAACAAGCAAAGCCTATCTGGCACCTGATCGATTTTCGCCAAACCCGACCCCTCCACCCCGGCAGGCCCTCTATGACGTGCCAATCCGCCCAACCGCCCACCGTTGAACCGGCCCGCTTGTGCGAATCCTGCCTACTAACCCGCCCCATTGCCGACTTCCGGCGGCGGCGGGCCACAGCGGGCCAGAGAATGCGGCAATGCCGGCAGTGCCACAACGCGGCGGAGCGATACCGTCGAGCGGCACTCCGGTCCAAATCAAGCAAACGCCAAATGGCCCAACATCTCGGCCGGTTGCGAGATGCCGCCTCAGCGAACCGGGTCAAAGCCCTCTGCGCAGAAATGGTAATGGGTTACGGCGGAACGGAAGGCTTCGCCAACGCTTGGCGAACTTGCCTCCAGAGGGACTTGGAACGGGGCGGCTTTGCAGCCCTGCGGCATTTGGAGGCGACGATCCGGCTGGTCCAGTATTGCGAGCAGAATCGGCCGGATTACAGCCAGTGGACGGACGACGAGCTACTGGATGCGATTTCCGCGTTTGAGCCGTAATCGTTGTCCGGCACCGACTTTACCCTCACGCGTACGGGGAAGAGTGGCCGCCACCGCAAAGGACGTTGCCCCGCTCCGGTTGACCCCCGTGCGTACGGGGAAAAAGCGCCGTCACCCAACCAGCCGCGCACGTCCTGCGGTTCATCCCCGTGCGTACGGGGAGCAGTTCTTGCCGCTGGTGCCGGTTGGGATTGTCACCGGTTCATCCCCGTGCGTACGGGGAGCAGGGCGTGATGGGCCGTCCAATCGCTTCCTACGG
>JAPLNQ010000136.1 GCA_026401075.1 Planctomycetia bacterium | reverse complement strand
TTGGTGGCTGGCACCTTTTTATTTGTCGTGGGGGCGGCGGCCGACTCGCACGGTGATCGTCTGCGGCTTGCCGTCGCGAATGATTTCCAGCGGTACCTCTGATCCGACGGGCGACCGCGTCAACAGCAGGACAAGCGTCGCGGGTTCGCCGATCTCCTCGCCATCGAAGCTGAGCACCACGTCGCCCGGCTTCACCCCGGCCTCCGCGGCCGGCGACTTCGGCTCCACCGCGGCCACGGCGGCACCCGGTCCGCCGGCAAGGCTCGGCGGCAACTCCCGCAGCGCCATGCCGAGGTAGCCCCGTTCCACGTGCCCGGTCGTGCGAATCTCGTCGCAGACCCGTCTGGCCGTGTTGCTCGGAATCGCGAAGCCGATGCCGCGAAACCCCTTGCCGACGATCGCCGTCGTGATCCCCATCACATGGCCGTGCACGTCGACGAGCGGGCCGCCAGAATTCCCCGGGTTGATCGAGGCATCGGTCTGGAGAAACTCCTGGAACGGATTGTCCACGACGCCCCGCCGGCCCACGGCACTGACGATCCCGTAGGTGATCGTCCGATCGAGGCCGAACGGGTTGCCAATCGCCCACACCATCTCGCCCACCTCGGCGGTGTCGCTGTCGGCCCAGTCGGCCTTCGGCAGATCCTTGGCATCGATCCGCAACACAGCCAGGTCGGTGGCGGCGTCGGCGCCCACGAGATCGGCCTTGAAGCGGCGGCCATCGGCCAGTGCGACGTCGATCTCATCGCTCTGAGCGACGACGTGGTAGTTGGTGAGGATCACGCCGTCGGATTCCACGATCACGCCCGAGCCCACCGATTCGTCAGTCGCCCCGGTGCCCGACTCTCCACGAAGCGAAGCGATCTCATCGGCAAGCGTATGCACCCGCTTCTTCGCCGTCACGTTCACCACCGTCGGGCCGATCACCCGCGCAAGCGTCGTGAACAGTTTCCCCACCGATTTGAGTTCAGCGCCGGCCGCCGCGTCGCGGATCGCCGACAGTTCGGCCCGCGTCTTCGCATACTGGATCCGGCCGGCCAACGACGGCCAGACAATCAGCCCAACGAGCGTCACGAACCCCGCAAACAAAAGGAGCGTCCGCCAGTTGGCGGCAAGTCCCGCGTCGTGGATCTGGCCGGAATGCTGGCCGGAATGCTGGCTGGATTGCTGGCTGAACTCTTGCCTGGACTGGATCTGCGGACTCATGAAGGGGCAATCCGGGGTTCGAGCTTCCGCCGCACCAGGTCGACGGCGGTCTTCGCCGCACGCGAGAACGCCAGCGTGGGGCCGCCCCCCAGCATATGCTCGATCTGCTCCACTCGCTGCCCGTCGGAGAGAGCGATCGTCAGCACACTGCGGCCGTCAGGCCCCGGCCGGGCCGCCCCGACGGCAAGACCAAGGGTGGCACCGCACTCGGCCCGAGCCCGATCGGCAAGGCTTTTCATGCTGGCGGCGGACTCGTGCTCGACCTGTACCACGGCCGCGGCTGGCAGCACCAGGCCCCCGCGATAGACCGCCGGGGCTGGGTCATGCGGGTGCGACGGCAGTTGTGCCTGGCGTCGCGACTGAGCCTGCGCCAGACAGTTGGCCACCCTGCCCTCGGTGCCGATCTCGATCGTGCCAAGCGTCTGGCCGGCTCCGGCCAGCGCCCGCACCGCGGCGTCCTCCACTTCGTCGTCTTCGATGCCGTAAACGTGCGGCCCGAGGCACTCCCGGATCGTTCGCTCGGTGGGAGCGATCTTCGCCAGACACTCCGCCTCATCGCTGCCCCGCGCCAGGATCCGCAGCGTGATCGTGGCCTCGTGCGCCGTGATGCCGACGAGCGGATCGCGGCCCCGGCGGATCAGGTCGGGCAGCATTTCCTCAACAGCGCTCTCTCCTGCCCCGAAGCACTTGATCCGACGGTGCACGAACACTCCCGCATCGGGCAGCATCGCCGCGAGCGCAGATGCCACGGTGCCCCGCCACATCTCACGCATCTCGGAGGGCACACCGGGCAAGGCGATGATCCGGCTTGTGCCACCATCCGGCCGCCGGACGTCGAGATCGATGCCCGGGGCCGTACCATCGGGGTTGGGAATAATCCGCGTGCCACGCGGAAACATGGCCTGCCGACGGTTGCTTTCGGGCATCGCCACGGCCCGTCTGGCAAACCGCGACTCCACCGCCTCGAGCGCCGCCGCCGAGAGGTCGAGCGGCTGGCCCGAGACCGCCGCCAGCACGTCTCTGGTGAGATCGTCCGCCGTGGGCCCCAGACCGCCGGTGGCGACGACCAGATCACACCGCGCGGCCGCAATGCGAAAGGCGTCGATTCCCGCTTCGAGCGTGTCGCAGACGGTGGTGTGAAAGCACACCGGGATGCCGAGCAGGCCGAGTTCGGTCGACAGCCACTGGCTGTTCGTGTCGAGCCGCTGTCCGGTGGTGAGTTCGTCACCGATGGCGATCACTTCCGCTTGCATAACCCTTCGTATACCTCACGCGGGCCCCTGTTGCACAGGCCTGGGCTGGTCGGATGCGGGCCTGCGGGAAACAATAGGTGCATGAAGCTCGGACTCCTTGGCGTCGACGCCCGGATCGCGGAGGCGGTGTCAGCCGCCGCCGCCCGTGGCGATACGATCAGTATCGGCTGCGATCTCCCCACGGCAGGCCCACTGGCCGATCTGGTGGCTGCCGACGTGCCCCGCGATCCGTCCTGGCAACCGCTCCTCGATTCGCGGGTCTGCGATGCCATCCTCGTCGGTGGTGACGGCTGGACCGACGCCCGTGCCGACGGCGTGCGGGCGCTCGTGCAGTCGGGCCGCACACTGCTGCTTTCCCATCCGCTTACGCTGTCGATGCTCTGGGCCTACGAACTCGACATGATCCGGACCGATTCCGGGGCGACACTGATCCCGTTCCTGCCCGACCGCCTGCATCCGTTCATCCGCCGCCTACAGACGAGGATCGAGGCCGGACTCGCCGGTGCCGATCCGCTCGGGACTGTCGAGACGATCATGATGGAACGCCGGCTTGTCGACCGGTCGCGGGATGCGGTGCTGAGGGCGCTGGCCATCGACGCCGATCTCATACGGGTGCTGGCGGGCGATCCCTCCCGGCTTTCCACGCTCGGTGCCGCTGATGCCGATGCCGCCTGGAACACGCTCGCGGTGGGCTTCAGTGGGCCGACGCAGGTGCCCGTGCGGTGGCAGGTGGTCCGTGGCGAACGGCCAGGCCTGCGGATCACGCTCGTCCATGCCCGGGGCTCGACCACGGTTGACATTCCGGATGATTCCCTTGACGGAGCCGCCCATCCGACCAGCGCGGCTTGGACATGGTCCGGCGACCACGCAGAAACGCTGGCGTTCGATCGCGGGAGGGTGATGCTGGACGAACTCCATCGCGGCCGCGAGCCGACGATGATCGCCCCGGCGGCCTGGTCCGACGCCGCCCGCGCCATCGAGCTCGCCGAGACGGTGCCTCGCAGCCTGGCGAGAGGCCGGGCGATCGATCTGCATCAGGAGGAATTCACCGAACTTGGCACGTTCCGCGGCACGATGGCCTCGCTCGGCTGCGGCCTTGTGCTCGCAACGCTCCTGGTGCTCGTGCTGGCGACCCTCGTGGGAGGCGTTGCCCGCGAGGCCGGCTGGGAATGGGGCGAACGGATCGCGGGCATCTGGCCCCAGGTCGTGCTCGCCGTGCTCGGACTCTTTCTCGCCCTGCAGGTTCTGCCGCTCCTCATCGGCGCCCGCACGTCCCCTCCTGAAGAGGGGAGCTCCGGCGACCGGCCGCGGCGTGAGTAATTTTCGGCGATTCGTCAGAAACGCCCCCCGACGGCCATTCTCCCGGCCACCGCGCTCCATCTGGGAAAGCTATGACGTCCCGCATTGCGGGCGGTGGACCGCGGGGCTGGCCTGTCCGATTCACTGGGTACGGGATGGGGGAAGCCGGCTGCGGAGCCGGCCCAGCGCCGCCGATGCGCGTGCCGCATCGCAGTCTGGTCGATGACCGGACTGCGTCGAAATGCTCGGGTGATTTGGGAGCCTGGTCTTCATGCGTTGTCCGTGGACTGTTGTTCCAGCAATCGCTCTGCTGCTGGCGTTCGCCGCAGCGGGGCCGGCTGGCGCCGTCGAGGGACGCCGAACGGCGATCGTCAAGGCGATCGAATCGAGCCGCGACAGCGTCGTGAACATCCACGGCCAGAAGTTCGTGCCCAATGCTGATGACGAGAGTGCCGGCGAACTGAAGCGAGTCAACGGGATGGGCACCGGTGTCGTCGTTGACGCCCGTGGCTACGTCGTCACGAACTACCACGTGGTCGAGGGCGTTCGACGCATCGAGGTAACGCTCGCCTCCGGCAAGACGACATCGGCCACGCTCGTCTCCCACGATCCGCGAACCGATCTCGCGGTGATCAAGGTCGAGCACGACAAGCCGCTCCCCGTAATCACGATCGGCACGTCTTCCGACCTGATGATCGGGGAGACGGTGCTCGCCCTTGGCAATGCCTATGGCTACGAGCACACCGTGACCCGTGGCATCGTGTCGGCCCTCCACCGCGACGTGGAGGTGAGCCGCACGCAACGGTACGACGACCTGATCCAGACCGACGCCAGCATCAACCCGGGCAACTCCGGCGGCCCGCTGCTCAACATCGATGGCGAGATGGTCGGCATCAACGTCGCGGTCCGGGCCGGCGCGCAGGGTATCGGCTTCGCCATCCCTGTGGACAGGGTGCTCGAGGTGGTGGCCGCGCTGCTCACGGTCGAGCGCGTCGACCGGACGTGGCACGGCATCGTGTCACGCAACGACGGTCCGCGGGGCGTGATCGTCGAGGCGGTCCTCCGGCAGAGCCCTGCCGAGAGCGTGGGCGTGAAGGCCGGCGACGTGATCACGCACATCGGCGAGACGCCGGTCGCCCGGCCGCTCGACATCGAGCGCGGGTTGCTCGGCCACCGAGCGGGCGACAGCGTGTCGGTCACGGTGATGCGGGACGGCACTGAGGAAAAACTCGACCTGTCATTGGCAGCGGCCCGCCGCGACACGCTCCCGATCGAAGAACGCTGCTGGCGCGACATCGGCCTGCGGGTCGAGGCGATGCCCGCCACCAAGGTGCAGCGGTTGCAGTCGCGGTATCGCGGTGGGCTGCTGGTGAGCGGGGTGCGCGACGGCGGGCCAGCCAGCGAGCAGGGCATCCGCGAGGGCGACATCCTCGTCGGCCTGCATGTCTGGGAGACGATCGTTCCCGACAACATCTCCTACATCCTCGACAAGGCCGAGGATGAGCACCTGAACCCGATCAAGTTCTACGTACTCCGCGGCCGTGAGACGCTTTTCGGCCATCTCGTCTCGGAGACGATCCGCCGCTGAGCGGCCCGCACTTTTCGCTCGCGGGACATCGCTCCCTCTATCTCTGGGCTGCTTTCCAGCAAGGCCTGTCCAGATGGTATTCTATCCTGGGTTTGTCGCGATTCGAGCGGCAGTCATCCCCGGGGTCACTTCCATGTCCGTAACCGTCGCCGAGCCCGTTGCAGCCCGCGATACCGCCTCCGTGGCCGCGGAGGCCGAGGGCGTGGCCAGCGCCCACCGGCGCATGATCGAGTCGCTCTCGCAGGTCGTCGTCGGCCAAGAGCCGGTGCTCGAACTGCTGCTGCTCGGCATCTTCTGCCGTGGCCACTGCATTCTCGAGGGCGTGCCCGGGCTGGCGAAGACGCTGATGATCTCGAGCCTCGCCAAACTTCTCTCGATCAGCTTCAATCGCATCCAGTTCACGCCCGACCTGATGCCCTCCGACATCACCGGCACGGAGATCCTGCAGGAGGACAAGGAATCGAACCAGCGGGTGCTGCGGTTCGTGAAGGGTCCGGTATTCGCCAACCTCGTGCTCGCCGACGAGATCAACCGCACGCCCCCCAAGACCCAGGCCGCTCTGCTGCAGGCGATGCAGGAGCACCAGGTCACGGTGTCGGGCCGGTCGTTCGACCTGCCCCAGCCCTTCTTCGTGCTCGGCACGCAGAATCCGATCGAGAGCGAGGGCACCTATCCGTTGCCCGAGGCGCAGCTCGACCGCTTCATGTTCAAGATCTCCGTGGAATATCCGACGCTCGCCGACGAGATCCGCATCGCCACGTCGACCACGTCACGGCAGACGGTCGATCTGAAGCCGGTCATGAACGCGGCAGACATCCTCCGCATCCAGGGCATCGTGCGGGACGTGATCGTGGCCGAGCCGGTGTCGTCCTACGCCGTTCGCCTGGCGCGGGCCAGCCGACCCGGCGATCCCTCCAGCCCGCCGGAGATCCGCCGCTGGTTGTCGTGGGGCGCGGGGCCGCGGGCCTGCCAGTCGCTGCTGCTGGCCGGCAAGGCGAGGGCGCTGCTCGATGGCCGTCCGAACGTCTCGTTCGAAGACATCCGCTCGATCGCGAAGCCCGTGCTCCGCCACCGCCTCGTCACCAGCTTCACCGCCGAGAGCGAAGGAATCCGGCCCGACTCGATCATCGACAGGATCATCGACGCCCTGCCGGAGACCGGCTGAGCCGCGGGAGCGCAGACAGTTTTCTTTCC
>JAPLNQ010000093.1 GCA_026401075.1 Planctomycetia bacterium | reverse complement strand
TCCTGCACGGCACCGGTCACGTTGGAGGCATGGGAGCAGACCACCAGCCGCGTCGCCGGCCGCCATGCCCGCATGACCGCGTCGGGATCGACGCGGCCTGCTCCATCGCAGGGCACGATCGAGAGTTCGATCACGCCACGATCCGCGAGCCATGTGAGGGGGCGGAGCGTCGCGTTGTGATCGGCGGCCGTGGCGATGACGTGGTCGCCGGCGCCGAGCAGGCCATGGATCGCCATGTTGAGCCCGAGCGTTGCCCCCGCGGTGAAGGCCACCCGCTGCGGATCGACGTTGCCGAGCAGACGGGCCACGGCGGCCCGGCACCGCGTGCGGATCGCGTCGGCCTCGACCGCCTCACGATAGGTGGCCCGGCCGGCGGCGGCGCCGATCGCTCGGCCGGCATGTTCCCACGCCGCAAGCACCTCCGGCAGCTTGGGCCATGAGGTGGCCGCGTTGTCGAGGTAGCGACGAACGGGCTGAGGCGGATTTTTTTCACCGCCGGTTGGATCAGCCACGCTCACCCTCCGATCTGATACATCGCGCGGGCCGGCCGCTCGAACGCCAATGTGCCGATGCCATGTGCGGCCTGCTTCGACAGCACGCAGTCGCGAAGCAGGCGGGCGATCTCGTCGTCGGAGCCGCCGGTGCGGAGCACGTTCCGCGCGTCCCACTCCGTCGTCGAGAATAGGCAGTTGCGAAACTGCCCGTCGGCCGTGAGCCGCAGCCGGTCACATCGGTCGCAAAAAGGCTGTGTCACCGGATCGATGAAGCCGACACCGGCGGCCTGCGTGGGAAGACCGGCAGCGTCCATTCCGCCATTCGCGATCTTGTGATCGGCATAAGAATCGGCATAAGAATAGTCGATCGCCGGCTGACTGGCGTCGCTGCGGACGGCAGGGACGAGCGGTCCAAAGTGCCGCGCGAGCATGTCGCGCACCTCGCGGCCGGAGAGCACCTGATCGTCCGACCAGGATGACTCGCCGTCGAGCGGCATGAACTCGATGAACCGCAGGTGAAACCCCTCTCGGCGGCAGAACTGGGCCAGTGGCACGATCTCCCCTTCGGTGAGACCGCGGATGGAGACGGCGTTGATCCTGATCGACTGAAAGCCGGCCGCCTTGGCCGCTGCCAGGCCGGCCAGCACGCGAGCCAGGCCCTGCCTCCGTGCGATCCGCTCGAAGGCATCTTCATTGAGCGCGTCGAGACTGACGTTGAGCCGATGCAGGCCCGCCCGACGCAGGTCGGCGGCCTGCTCCGCCAGCAGCAGGCCGTTGGTCGTGAGCGACACCTCCTCGATGCCAGAAATGGTGACGAGCTGCCGCACCAGTTCGGCGACCTCGCGCCGTACGAGCGGCTCACCCCCCGTGATCCTGATCGAACGGATGCCGAGCCCGGCCGCCACGCGGGCCACCCGCACGATCTCCTCGTAGCTGAGCAGTTCCTCCCGTGGCTTGAAGGCCACGTCGAGCGGCATGCAGTAGGTGCAGCGGAGATTGCAGCGGTCGGTGACGCTGATCCGCAGGTCGGTGTGGACGCGGCCGAAGCTGTCGACGAGCACGGGGCGTGGCTTGGAGCACGACTCACTGTCGGGATGCAGCTCTGGATGAACCCAGGTGCGGTCGCCGTCGGCTCCCTCCTCGCACTTCCAGATCGGTGCCTCGCGCTTGATCCGCTCCATCAGCCACTCCGCTGCGGCAAAGGCTTCGCGGCGGTGCGGGGCGCTCGTGGCAATGGCCACGCTCGTCTCGCCGACGGCGACCTCGCCAAGCCGGTGGACGATCGCGCACGCGGTCAGGCCGTACTGTGCCACCGCCTCGTCCCGCAACCGGCCCAGCACGGCGGAGGCCAGCGGTTCGTGGGCTTCGTAGGTGAGCCGCTTGGTGATCTGGGTGGCGAGCACGCCGGCAGTCACGCCACGGGTCGTGCCGGTGAACAGCACATTCGCCCCAGCCGCGTCGTGCGCCACCGACTCGAGCAGTCGGGCCGTATCGATCGGCTCCCAGACCAGGAGCGAGGCGGTCGATGCGGGTGGGGTGTTGGTGTCCGAAGTGTCCACGTCATCCTCCGCTGACTGGAGGAATGATCGCCACGTCGGCGTCACAGAGCACATGAGAATCGTCGGTGACATAACGATCGCCGATCGCCACGGCGCTGCGGGCGAGCAGCGGCGCGATTGGTGGAAACTCTGCAGCCAGCCGGCTGCGGAGCATGGCCGCGGTGCCGCCTGTCCACGCCAACTCCACCGAACGACGGCCGATCGCGTCGGCCATGCCCGCGAACAGACTGATGCGGAGCGTGTCAGTGGCAGCGGAGGGGGGTGTTGTGGAGTGAGGAGCGGGCATGGGTCAGCTGGTGGTAAGAGGCCCGCTCGTGGCCGTGAGCAGGGTGTCGAGGCAGTCTGGACCGGGGCCGGCGAGGAGCCCGTAGGACTTGGCCAGCAGCTTCATCGGATGCACTGTCGGCTTGGAGGTGCCCTGCTCCATTTGTATCCGGCAGCCGCTGCACTCGGTAGCACCTGCCTCGATGCCGCTGCTGCGCATGGCGGAGACGAGCCCCAGCCCCACCCGTAGGCTCGTACGATAGTTTCGCCGGGAGAGGCCGAACGTGCCGGCCATTCCCGAACAGCCGCGGTCGGCCGTGTCGATTGCGAGCCCGGGCACGAGCCGCAGGAGATGTTCGGCGGGACTCTTGTCGCGTCCGATCCGCGCATGGCAGGGAGCATGGTAGAGGATGCGGCTGGCAGGCTGTTGGCTCACGTCACCAGCGGTGACCAGCGGCTGGAAGTCGAGACGCAGGCGGCCCTCGCGGTGGAGTTCCCAAAGAAACGTCGCCGCGTCGGTGGTGGCCGCCACCACACGATCCATTTCGTCATCCTCCAGCAGCAGCGGGTAGTCGTGCACGATGCAGGTCACGGCGGAAGGCTCGGTCGCGACGATCCGGTAGCCCAGGCGAACCGCCTCCGTGAGCACGCGGAGATTGCTGCGGGCCAGCCGCCGCGCCGCGTCGACATCTCCCGCGGCGACCAGCGGCATCCCGGCAGAGACCTGCCGGGGATCGATGAAGACGCCGATGCCGTTGTGCTCGAGCACCGCCACGAAGGCCTTCACAAGTTGCAGATCGTGGCGTCGGGCGAACGTATCGAGAAAATAGAGCACCCGCGGGCCGCTGCGGCGCGAAGGCCGCGTCAGGCCCCGGCGGGCCGCCCAGCGGATCACCTGTTGGCCGGTGAAGGGGGGGAGCTTTCGGCCGCGGGCCACTCCCAGCATTTTCTCCATCACCCAGCGGGCCTGTGGATTGGCAATCGCCCAGTTGGCTAACGGGCTGACCGCACCGCCCAGTCCGCTCAGGGTGTCGACCCGCGAGAGCAGCCAGGCGTGCAGATCGAGGCTGTTGATGTCGGCATGCGCTGCCTTGAGTTCGGTGACGATCGCGGGGATGTCGACCCCGGCGGAGCAATCGGTCCGGCACTGGTGGCAGTTGAAACAGGTGTCGGCGATATCACGAACGGCATCCTGGCCGAGCGAACTCGGGTCGAGTCGCCCGGAAAGCAGGGACGCCATGAGATTGGCCTTCGCGCGGGGCGATGCCTCCTCCGCAGGATTCTCCCGATACATCGGACACATCCGCATGCTGGGCGATTGGCTGCGGCAGGCTCCGCAGCCGTTGCAGGCATCCACCTCGTTGGCCAACCGCTCGACCGTCCATGTGAGCATGGGCAGCGGTGGTGGCGGGGGCTGCGACACGAGTGGTGGTCGCCAGCCCGCGGGAACGGAAGGAGCGCCGACGATCATGCCGGGATTCAGGGTGCCGAGCGGATCGAAAACCCGCTTGACCGCCGCGAACACACCCGCCAGTTCCGGAAAGTGCGTCGCGAAGAAGGCGGTTCGCGAGAGGGCGAGGCCCTGCTCGGCGCCGATGGTGCCGCCCACGGCGACGACGTCGGCGTAGATGGCGTCCGCCAACCGCTCGAGCCTCGCGCGAGCCTCGGGATCGCGCGGGTCGGCGTAGGGCCGCACGTGCAACTGGCCATGCCCGGCATGCGCGAAGAGCATCGCCGTGGCATCGCACTGCTTGAGCACCGCCTGCAGCCGTCGCAGGAAATCGGGCAACGCCTCGGGCGGCACCACCACATCTTCCAGGAACGGCACAGGGCGGATGGTGCCGCGGACTCCGTGGAGGGTGGCCACTACACTCCGGGACAGTTCCCACAGCATGGCCTTCTCGGCGGCATTCTCGGCCCTGCGGACGTCGATGCACAGCGGTCGCGGGCCCTGCAGCCGCCGCGCGGCCTCGTCGAATCGACCGGCGGCGGCCTGCTCGCCGTCGCCGGAGAATTCCACGAGCAGCCCGGCGTCGGCGACTGATGGGATCAGCTGATCGAACGTCGGCTTGGCGCTGCGGGCCAGGGTGAGGTGTCGCTTGTCGAACAGGTCGCAGGCATCGGGGGAGAGCGGCCGCAGCCTGAGTGCCGCCTCGGCCGCCCGGTCGAGCGAGTCAAACAGGAACAGTCCCACGGCCGTCGCGTCGTCGGTCGGCACGGTGCGAAGCGTGGCCTCGCTGACGATCCCCAGTGTGCCGTCGGCACCGCAGAGGAGCCGTGGCAGATCGACGAGCCCGTCGCGGTCGAGGGTGCGGAGCAGATCGTGAAGCTGATAGCCGCCGTGTGTGCCGCGGGTGGCGGGCTGGGCCGCTGCGATCAGGTCGCGCGATGAGGAGAGGATGGTGGCCACGCCGGAGGCAAGCTGGCGAAGCCTGTCTGCCTCCATGGTGGCGGTGCCGGAATCATCGCCAGGCGACGTCGGGCCCGCTGAAGCGGGGGCCGTGGGGGCGAGTTCCAGGATCGTGCCGTCGGCAAGCACCACGCGCGCCGAGAGCATCCGGCCGCTCATCGCTCCATACCGGGGGAAGCGGCTGCCGGATGAATTTCTCCCGATCATGCCGCCGACCGTGGTCACGCCGCTGTTCGCCGGGTCGACGCCGAGCGAACGCGTGCGTCGTCCGAGATGCTCTTCCAATTGTGCCGCGACCACGCCCGGCTGCACCCGTACCTCGTCGCCGTCGGTCTGGAGGATGCGCCGCAGGAAGCGGCCGCAGTCGATGACGACACCCGGACCGAGCGAGCCGCCGGCAACGCTCGAGCCGGCGCCGCGAGGATGCACCGGGATCTGGCGTTCAGCCGCCCATCGCACCGTGGCGGCCACGTCGTCGGTCGTCCGCGGCCGCACCACAGCCAGCGGCCAGACCTCGCTTACGCTGGCGTCGCTGGCGTAGAGGCTGCGGCTGGCGGCACCGCAGAGCACCTCGCCCGACACGATGCCGCGAAGGTCTTCCTCGATCCGTTGCTGCTCGCGATCCATCGCTCACCTCACGGGTGCGTCGGATCTGAGTGGAGCTGCTTCGTGCGGGCGACGAGCTGCCGGTGTTTCTCGTGCGTCTCGAGGTCGAACGCTTCGAACTGGTGGCTTCCGGCAGCGGGATCGCCATGCTGGTTGGCGACGCCTTCGCCACTGTAGCGGGCGCCGCAGCGATAGCAGCTGAGGCAGTTTGGCATGAAGAGAAAGAGCACCACATCGAGCAGGGCCGTGCCAAAGAGAATGCCGAAAGTGATCATCATTTCGCGGTTGGCCCAGGCCACGCAGCTGGCCGCGAGGCCCGCCACCACGATCGCCACACCCAGCCGTTGGGGAAAATTCTTGCGAACGAAGAGCTCCAGGCTCGGGCAGGTGAGGCACCGTTGCAGCCGCGGTGGCCCCGTATCGTCGCCACGGCCAGCGAAGGCATCGGGCGGCAGGGCAAGCACCGCATGGCACGCAGCACATTCAAGAGAGTCAAGGGACTCGATGCCGTCGATCGACGTGGTCGCATGGCAGGCGGGGCAGGCGTAGGTGATGCGCATCGAAGGCTTTCGCGAGTGGCGGCCGGATCATGCCGCCACGGACAGGAGCTGGGCCGTCAGTTCGCCGAGGATGGCAGCGAGGCAGGCCACATACAGGATACCCGTGGCGCTCTGGGTGTTGGGGATCTCGAGGGTTTTTCGGCTGAGCCAGAGCAGGACGGGCAGCCCGGCGAGCCCGGCGAGCCACCGCAGCGAGACGAGGGCCATGGTCGTGGGGCCACCGGTGGTGCCGGCAGCCAGCGCACCCGCCGGCAGTGCCGCGGCCGTCGCCACCACCAGTTGCACGGCCCAGGCTGCGAGGGCGATGTCGATCATCCGCCGCAGCACGTCGACCCGCATGCCGGGAGCGTTTAGATACCAGTGCCCAAGCAGCATGGCATGCACGGTGAGCCCGGTGACGAGCCCTGAGAGCAGGGCGCCGCCGACGTGCGGCCAGCCGCCCGTCAGCGTGCCATCGGCCCCGACCTGCACGACCGCCGTCGTGGCAGCCAGCAAGAGCGCCGTGATCACGCAGAGCACGATGCCCGGTCGTGTCCGCTCGGCGAACCAGACGATGCTCGCCATCCACGCGGTGACGGCCGCTGCCGCCGGCAGCAGCCAGGTGTGGGCGGGGAGGGCCTGCCCGCAGAGCAGCGCTGCGAAGGTCGCAAGGCCCAGCACCACGAGCATGTTCACGCGGAAGAAGCCGGCGGGCACGAGCGACGAAGGCGTAAGCACCAGCGCCACCGACAGGCCCCAGCCAAAGCGGCAGAGAAAATCGACAAGCAGCCTCATCCGCACGACTCCGCGGCCGGCGCAGCACAGGTCATTGCGATCGGCCTCCCCTCATGGTGCACGGTTCCCGTTGCCCTCTCATGTTGCACGGTTTCCGTTGCCCTCTCATGTTGCACGGTTTCCGTTGCCCTCTCATGTTGCAC
>JAPLNQ010000018.1 GCA_026401075.1 Planctomycetia bacterium | reverse complement strand
CTGCCACCCAGCTTTTTACCTCAGTTGGGGCCGGCATTGCTCTTGTCACTCAGAATCCCTGGAATCGTTCACATTTCGGATGACCCGGGCGTTGAACTGTCATGCGAGAGGATCTCCCGCAGCCGCGTCGCCGCCCGGCGGCCGATGGCAAGCGGCTCCAGATCTCCCACGAATGTGACGAGTGTCTCCTCCCGTGATTTCATTTCCAACTGCTTGATCGCCGCCACCTGCATTCAGACAGCTTGATCGCCGCTGGTTTCTGTCATGTGGCGAGCGGGGAAGTTTTCAACTGTCGTCACTCTGGTGCAGGAACTTGGAGAGCCGGTTCGGGAGTCTGATGTTTAGGCCGGGGTAACTCCGGATGGCACGGGCCGCAGCATGGGCTGCCCTCGATGGCGTCGCCGCACCGCGAACCGCGCCGGCTCCGCCGAATCCTATCGGCCCGTACTGCCGGTACATCGCCTCAATCACGAGTCGAGCGGGTCCCGGATGGCAGGCTCAGGATCGTCGCAGAAAGCCTCGCGGCGCGACACTGATGAGGAGTTTGTCGTCGATCGCGTGATCGATCGTGAACTCGGGGTGGTCTTTGAGATAAGCATCCACGGCCGTCATCGGATTCCTACCCTTGTCCCACGGTCGGTCGGGATAACTCCCGGCGGGGCGGGTTTCGATGAACGTGTCGAAGACGATGCAATAGCTTTCGGGCGTCACCAGCGGAGCATACGCCTCCAGTTCGGCGAGCACGTGATCGTGGGTGTGGTTCGAGTCGAGGCAGACGAGCACCCGCTGCGCCTGCCGGGCTCTGGCTTGGATGCCTGCCACGATTCCGGCATCGATCGAGGAGCCCTCGACGAGATCGATCATTCCCGACAGCGGGTGCTTCTCTATCTCCTGGCGGTTGTGTGAGCGGATGTCGATGTCGATGCCGATCACCCGCCGCGAGGATGCCCGTGGATCGAACGAACCGCCCCGTTCCAGGGCATCGCAGACGTCGAGGAGCGTAAGCATGGAGGCGGAAAAGATCAGCGACCCGCCGTGCGCCACGCCCGTTTCGACGATCAGGTCCGGTCGGCAACGCCAGATCACCTCCTGCACCGCCAGCACGTCCTGCGGATACTGGATGATCGGCCGGCCGAGCCAGCTGAAGTTGTAGGAATATTTCGCATCCACGGAAGCGTCGAGGAATGCTTCCGCAGCAGCGACGAGCGGGGCGTTTGTCGGATAGGAGGCGACGCGGTCGCGGCACTCAGTCGCGAACTCTTGGATCGGATCAGGCATGGTCGATGGCCTCGTAGGTGTAGCGGTTGGTGGTCATCTCACGAATCTCATCGAGATAGTTGGAGTTCATCACGCAGATGCGCCGCCCCGGCGGGATGCGGTTGAGGCAGTCCGCGGGCGAGAGGATCTCGAGCCCGGTTCCCGGCAGGTGCATGCCCTGCTTGGCCGGATTGACGTCGACGGCCGCGGCGGCCGGGCAGCCGAGGCGTTCCCGCAGCAGGGCATAGATGACGCCCTTGGAAGCGGCCCCCCAGATCACATCGTCGGGCGACAGTCGTGGTCCGGCGAGCGTGCCAAGAAAGTCCGGGGGGAAGGCGAGCGACGAACCTTCGGCCCGCGGCGTACGAACCGTGGCCACCTCGGCGACGACGTAGAGGTACTGGCCGCCGAAGATCCGCCCCGACGCGTACACCTCGCTGAACATCCGCTCAAGGTCGCTCAACCTGAAGTAGTTGACGTGCTCGTAGAAAATATCGAACCACGCCCGATGCACAAGGATCCAGTCGAAGCAGGGAACCTCAATGTAGATCCGGCCACCTCCATTGGCGTCGGCCACCATCTGGAGGAATCCCACCGGATCGGAAATGTGCTCCAGAACGTGCCTGAGGACGATATTTTTTTCCCGGTATCCGAGATCGCGGTCGTAGAACTTCCGCACGACGTGCGGGTTCGAGCCTTCATAGGTTGGATCGCAGCCCTCGATCCGGCAACCCAACGCCGCGAGGCGCTCCAGGAATGCCGCCTTGCCGCAGCCGACTTCCAGGAGGTTATTCGAGCCCAGTCGCTCCCGCACGATGCGGGCCACGTCATCGAGATGCCTGTCGAACGCGGGGCTCAGGCTCTGCTCGTTGTTGTAATGCCGATCGTATTCCACGAGCGCCGCGTCGAACGCCTCGTTGAAGATCAGTCCGGTCGTCGCATCCTGCACGAGACGGACGTCGCCGCGGCCACAGTCGCGGGCCTCCGCCGCCGTGGCAAACACACGATTTTGCAGCACGGGCACTCGCTCGACTGCATATAGCGGGTGGCGGCCGGTCATGGCGTCTCCAGAAGGGACCGGAGTTTCTCGTTGTTCCCCCAGAACTGCATCGGCTCGTGGGCGGGATAGGGGTAGTGTCCGAGATTCAGTCGGATCGATGCGTCCGCTTCGTCCACCCATCCTTCCACCAGCGACTTCACGGTGCGTGGCTGCCCTGAGCAGATATTCACCACGCCGGCATTGCCGGCCCGCAGGGCTAGCGAGCTCACAAAGCCCGCGGCTTCCGTGACGGTCAGGTAATCCCGAACCTGTTCGCCCCCGGACATGTCAAACACCTCGTCGCCGCGGCCGATGGCCTGAATGAGCTGGCTGTAGAGCGTGCGGCCTGGCTGGCCACTCCCGTACAGGTAGAAGAACCGCAGCCACGTGAGCTGGAAATGATGCGTGGCCTGCAGGTCTTCAAGGAAACCCCGCAGCCTGTCCTTTGCAGATGCGTAGGGATTGGCCGGCCGGGAGGGACACGCTTCAGAGAGTTGTCCCTCCTGCATGCCGTACTCGAAGCAGGTTCCGGCGACGACGACCGCCTTCAGGCCGTCGCGGATGGCGCGTCCGAGGAAGGCTTCGTGCAACGGAAGTTCCTCCTCCAGATGCCGTGCGGCATGGTAGTTGGGAAGCCCGCCCCATGCCAGATGCACCAGGACATCGGGAAACGACAGGTGCCGGAGCGGATCGTCAGGCGGAGACTGCAGATCAAGTTGTACCAAGCGAACGCGCGAGAGCGGAGCAGGCTCGCCACCGGAGCCGCGGGTCGTGGCGATGATTTCAAGCGGCTCGCCCTGCAGCGTGGATTCGTCCAAGGCCTGCAGTGTGGCGACTACGTGCCTGCCGATGAAGCCCGTCGCTCCTGTAACGGCGATTCTCATGCGGCCGCCTTCATCAGGGTAGCGCCGGTGATCTCAAGTGCCGGCACGGCGGTGACGAACCGGCAGCCTGCAGCCCGGAGGTGTTCCAGTTGGTCCATCACCTCCGACCGCAGGTTCCACGGCAGGATCACGACGAAATCCGGACGCATCCTCGTGAGGTGATGCTCGTCCACGATCGGAATTCGGCTGCCGGGCATCCAGTGCCCCTGCTTGAAGGGGTTGCGGTCGGCCACGCAGGCGATCAGATCCGGTCGGACGCCGGCGTAATTGAGCAGCGTGTTTCCCTTGGCGGCGGCCCCGTAG
>JAPLNQ010000298.1:1874-15218 GCA_026401075.1 Planctomycetia bacterium | reverse complement strand
TCGTCGGGCTTGCGGGGACGGCCAACATCCGAATCGGTGCCCGGGCGAACGGGGCCGGCGCGGAGACGATCGGCGCCGATGTGACGAAGGCCGCAGTGCCACAGTCGATGGTCGAAAGCCTCGTCAGGATCGATGGCCGCGTGGCGATCACGGAGGCCAGCATCCGTCTCGACAATCTCCCGCCCGACACCGCGACGATTCGCGTGGCCCTCCCACCGCGGGCGACGCTGCGGAGCATTCGCGGCCCTTCCGCACTGGTAGCGCTGGAGGGGACCGACGTGCAGCCGGAGGCCGTGATCCGCATCGACCGCGGCGCCGATGGCCGCGGCGTCGTGGAATTGGAATGCGAGCGGCCCGTCGATCCGGCCGGACGGGAAAGCTTCGAGCCGCTGGGGTTCGCCGTGGAGAAGATTCCGGCGTGGCGGCAGTGGGGACGGGCCAGCATCGTGGTGGAGGGGGATTGGCAGGTGGAGTGGGCCGACGCGGGAAGCAATCGACGCATCGACCCACCTCTCTCCGCCCGTCGGCCGGGCTTCGTCGCCGCTTTCGCCTACGACTCGCAGCCGGCTCGCCTGCCGCTTCGCGTGCTTCCCCGCGGCAGTCGCTTGGTGATCGAGCCTGAATACCGCTACGACGTCTCAGCGGCCCGCGTGGCACTCGACGCGCGGCTGCGGATCTCGGTCCGCGGAGCGCCTGTGTCGCGGATCGTGGTCGCGCTCGATGGCTGGGATATCGATGAAGTGAGCCCCGCCAGCATCGTCGACTCCGCGGCCGTCTCGACGGAGGGTGGGCGACTGGTCGTCCCCTTCGTGCAACCGCTGGCCGGCGACGCCGTCGTGGAAATCCGATGTGGCCGGTCACTCGACCACGGCAGCAGTCGCGTCGGCTGGCGCATCCCGGCGCCGCAGGCCGATCTCGTCGGGCCGGCCTCGATCATCATCACGTCGCAGAGCGACATCGAACTCCTGCCCGACGCCGGCGGCATCCGCGGGCTGGTGCGGCAACTGACACCCACCACCATGCGATCCGATGCCGACCGGGTGGCGCTGGCCTACCGACTCGATGGCGCCGACGGAATCTTCGAGGCGACACGGCGGTTCCTGCCCCGGCGGGTCGATGCCACCGTCGCAGTGCAGGCCGACATCGACGAATCGGACACGATCGTACGGGAGACGATCCGCTTCGACGTCGCGCATGTGCCGCTCGAGTTCGTCATGCTCTCCGTACCCGAAGCGGTGACACGCACCGGCACGCTTGAAGTGCGGCAGAACGGTCTGCTGCTCAATCCCGAGGAGGATGGCGACGGGCTTCCGCAGGTGGGGCGTGATGGCGATCTGCCAGAAACGGCCGGGGCCACGCCCGATCTGGATGCCGGTCTGCCGACGGTGCAGCTGCGGGCCATGCTGGCCATGCCCCTGTTGGGAACGGGGGAAGTGACCGTGCAGTACGAACTCCCGACGCCCACGATTGCGCCGGAGTCGACCGTGGCCGAGGATTTGCCGTTGGTGCTGCCGGCGGCCACGCGGGTCGGCCGCCAGTCGATCTCCCTGACCGTGCCGGAGACATTGTCGATCGACATCCGCGGCGATGCCTGGAAACGCGACATCGCCTCACCGGGATCGATTGCCAGCCGCACCTGGACGACGGCCCGGGCGCAGGAGAAGGTGCCGCTGGCGATCGCGGCCCGCAAACGGTCGCCACAGGGCGACACGGTGGTCGAGGCGGCGTGGTTCCAGACACGGCTCTTCGGTGACCGAAGGGAAGACGTCTACCGGTATGCGATCCTCAGTTCGGCCGAGCAGATCACGCTCGCGCTGCCGTCCGGCTGGGCCACGGCTGCCACCGACGACCTGCAGAACGGTAGCGCCCCACGCGCGGATGACGCGACCGTCGAGGTGCTGTTGAACGGGCGGCCTGTGCCAGGGTCGGCTCGGGCCGCCGGTCGAGTCGTCGTCGAACTGCCCCAGCGTTCTGGAAATCAGACGTGGCTGTTGGAACTGGTCGCCAATCGTCCGTTGGAACCGCTGGCGGGCGCGTGGGGACGCGTGGCCGGGATGCCGGCAGTCGTTTTCTTGGAGCCGCCGGTCTTCCCTGCAGGCACCATCGAGCGGCGGTTCTATTGGGAACTTCTGCTCGAGCCCGATGAGCATCCGATCGGGCATCCGAGCGGGTGGACATCGCAGCAACGCTGGGAGTGGGGGCCGCTCGGTCTCCGTCGCGTGCCGGTCGTGTCACGCGACGTGCTGGCCGCGTGGCTGAGAGCCAGTTGCTCTCCTTCCCAGCAGGCCGCCCCGTCGATCGGTCTTCCCGCCGAATCGCGGCTGCCGCTGGCCGTCGACGTTCCCGGGGCCGGTCCGCGTGTCGTCTTTTCGGGTGTGGGGCTGCCGGGCACGGGCCGAATCTGGGTGCTGCCGACGTGGCTCTTGGTCCTCGCGGTTTCGGCGCCCGTACTCGCCCTGGGATTGTTGGGGGTCTACCTGCAGCGATTGCGAACCGTGCCGGTGGTGCTCGGCCTCGCGGCGATCGCGAGCATCGCGGCGGCGGTGTTTCCGGAACTGACCCCGCTGGTGGCGCAGGCGGCCGTGCCCGGGGTGGCCTTGGCGATGCTGGCCGCGACGCTGCGGCTCATTCTCCATCGACGTCAGCCCGGCCTGCCACCGGGGCGGGTTGCACCGGCGGTCGCCTCGGCGAGTTCGCTGACGCAGGTTGCACCGCAGCCGTCCCTCATCATCGCACCCTCGTCGCGACCGCAACGGGAAGGGGCCACCGCCGCCGGACGAAACCAGCCATGAACGCCTCGCGCGGCAGACTCGTCATTCGTCCAACTATCTATCCAGGCATCGGGCTGAACCGCATGCGTTGGCGGTGCATGGTCGCGGCGTTGATCGGGTGTCTGTGCATCGCACCGACGTCGAGCCGGGCCGAGGAACCCGCCATCCCGCAGGCGACAGACCGCGAACTGGAGAGCAAGCCGGCGGAGAGCAAACCGCTCGAATTCACGCGTGTTCATGTGCCCGTCGGCAGGCTCGCGGACATCCCACTGGGAACGTCGCGGTACGTGCCGATGTCAGCCCGGGAATTCGAGGAAGGGGTTGCCAGACTCTCGGCGGGCGGGCAGACCGGGCTCCGTGAGGCCATGGAGCCGACGCTGCAGCCGCTGGCCGATGCGGCGAGATATCAGGCGTCGCTCGCCGACGACGGCAGCCTTGCGGGCACCGTTTCGTTCGACGTCGGCGGTTTTGCGGGAGCGTCGGGAGGGGGGCGGTTCTCGCGGCTCACCGTCGCCCGTGAGATGCCGCTCGGCAACCTCGAGGTGCGGTCGGGATCGATGCGCACGGGGGCAGGCATGGGAGAGGCCGTCGTCTTTGGCCGTCGCGACGGGACCGTCGCCGTGGCCACGCCGGAAACGGGCACCTACACCTGCGACTTTCGTTGTGTTGCATCACCCGGGGGCGATGAGAGGACCCGGTTTACCATCCCGCTCGTGCCGGCGCTCTCGTCTTCGATCACGCTGCGGCTTCCCCGCGACGTTCAGCCCGTGGTCAGCGGAGATCTGCGGATTCATCGCGTGGGTGAGGCCCCGCAGGAACAGGTCGCGGAAGGTTTCGCGCGACAGGTCAGACCGACAGTCGCCTGGCAGATCGATACCGGACCGCGGCCGACGCTGGAGCTTGCGCTTGTCAATGCGAACGCTCCTTCCCCCATGCTCTCGATGTGGACGGCAGTGGGCATTCATGGAAGGCAGGCGTCCTTGCACGTCCTTGTGCGTCCGATGGCTGCCTGGCTGCCCGGGAGGATCCGCATCGAGAAGGATGCCGCCGCGCTGGTGACGCAGGTCGTGGTCGGTGGGCTGAATGATGCGCTGAATGAGGTGTCGTGGAGCGTTGCGGACGAGGGGACTGCGATCCTGATCGACATGCCTCCCGGCTGCATCGGTGAACGCACGCCGATCATGATCAACGCGGTGGCGCCGATCGGTGAACACGCCGCCCCGCTGCCGCTGCTGCGGGCGCCGGCCGAAGCCTGGGCTGGTGGCGGCATCGCCATCCAGACCGCGCCGTCGCTGACACTGTCGTCGATCGAACTCGAGCGGTGTTTGGTCGTGCCGCCCGAAGTGGCCTCGCGATGGCCGCTGCCGGCTGCCGCGGCGACCGCGACCGCGGACATGACCACTGCCCCCGCCGTTGAATCCCCCGCCGCTAAGTCCCCAGCCGTTTATTCACAGGCTGTTGATTCCCCCGCCGTTGAATTACAGGCCGTCAGCGAGCAGGTGGGGGCGGCCCCAGGCGTCTGGCCTTCGCGGCTGTTTGTCGAAGAGCAGTCGCCAGGCGCGATCGTCACGCTGTCGCTACTACCCCGCACCGCTGATCTGGACGTGGTGCGTGTCACGACGGTCGATCTGTCGCCGGGGGTGGTGGTGGGCCGCGCGACATGCGACGTGCGGGTGCGGCGTGGCGAAGCCTTCGACCTGACGGCTCGCATCACGCCGGGCTGGTTCATCGATTCCGTCGAGGCCATCACGCTGCCCACACCGGCGGAACTGGCCGAGGCGCCGCGGCGCCGCGGCGCCGACGAACCAGCCGCGGGCCTGGATTGGAAGGTGCTTCGCGACACACGCGGCGATGTGCTGCGGATCGGTCTGATTGCCGCCGTCACGCCCGCCCGCGGTCTCGGACTGCGGATCACTGGGCATCGGGCCGGCATTGCGCTGGGCGAGGATTTCTCCACGGCGGAAATCGACATGGTTCGTCTCGACGGCGAGTCGGAGCGTTCAGCACTGCTCGACCTGCGCAGCAGTCCCGAGACGACCGTGGAATTTCCGCTTGAACAATCGTCATCCCCGGATCGTCCCGTGCCGGCAGGCCCGGCCCAGACCGATTTCCACGCTGTGGGGCCGGACGGCCGGTTGGCCATGCTGATGGAGGAGGGGGCCGTGCGGGCGCGGCTGTGGGCTGGTTTTCGCGCGGCATCGCGGTCTGCGCGGCTCGTGCGACGCCGTCCGCCTCTCGATGCGCGGACCCAGGTGCGGCTCACTGTCCGTGACGACCGGCTCACCGAAGCGGTGACATTCGAGTGCCATCCGGCGGCGTCCGATCTCGATTCGATCGTGGTGCAGTTTTCCGAGCCTGTCGATGATCCGATGGAGTGGTCGCTGCTGCCGCCTGCTATCGGCACGGTCGCGGCGCGGCGGCTCGATTCCACCGATCGGCGAACCGGTCCCGGGGGCACGGGAGCAGCCGGTGGCGAACGGTGGCTCGTCGAGTTGAATCCCCCGGCCCGCGGCGCCGTGACGATCCGCGCCGCCCGCTCGATTCCGTTCACGCGGCCCACACCGGTGCTGCTGGCCTGGGTGGACGGCGCGACGTCGGCCGTTGGCCATTGCATCGTGCGAAACGTGGGCCGCCTTCAGCCCCGGGTGATCAACCGGCGACTCAGCGAAGTGCCCCCCGAGTCGGTCACAGCCGAACCTGACCCGGTAACGGTCGCCGAGTTTTCCTTCGATCCGGCGGCGGCGTCCGATCCCGCGGATGTCGCCGCGGCGGAACTGACGCCGGGCGACGCCGACGGTCGGGCGTGGGCGTGGCGGGAGACCACGTCGTCATGGTGCCACGCTTCCGGTGCGACGGAATACGAGACGCTCTTCGAGATCGATAACCATGGCCGCACCGGTCTGACGCTCAGTCTTCCATCCGGCCGCCGTGTGCAGGGGATCCTGCTCGACGGTGTGCGATTGCCCCTGGGCGAACGGGCGGCAGCGGGAGGACAGTTGCCGATCGAATTGCCGGCGGGCAGGCCGCTTGTGAGCTTGCTGGTGCGAACCGTCGCCGACGGAGCGGATGGCGGCGGGCGGCTGGGCAGCGGACTGTGGTCGGCGTGGCGGGTCGATGCCGCAGGAGTGAAACTCGATATTCCCGTCTTGCATCGGGAGTGGCGGCTGATGCTGCCACCCGAACTGGAGATCGCTCGGGTGGGCGACTCGGTCCGCGTGGTTGGGGACATCGATCACCGTGACTGGGTCGCGAGGCTGTTGGCTATCCGCGGAAGAAGCCGTGGCGGGCCATTCCAGGCGTCTGGCAATCGGCTCGACGACTCGACTCAGTCGTCGGGGCCCAGCGAGTTCGATTCCTCCGCACTGGCACCAACGGGCGGGCTGCGGGAGGGATTTCGCCAACGTGTGCTCGTCCCTGCCGGCGATGGCACCGGGGAAGCCAACGTGGTCGTGGTGCATGCCCGCGTCTTGTCGGCTGCGGCGGTGCTCGCCGGCTTGGCGGCAGGCTTTGTCACACTGTTCGTGGCTCGTCGCAGTCCACGGCGGGCGGTGCTGCTCTGCCTGCTCGCCGGCGTGGCCGCGCTTTGGATCGTCGCTCCGTTCGACGGCATCGCCAGGGCGGCGTGGTGAGCGTCACTCGCAGCCCTGACGCTGACCGCGATGGGCTGGCTTCCGGAACTGCGCAGCGGCGGCGGGGCTGAGGGCGGGGCGGGAGGGCCAGGCATCGTGGCGATGCTGCTCGTGGCTTGCACGCTGGCATGCAGTCTGGCCGCGGCTCCGGTGGCCGCCGCCGAAGAGAGCGATGAGGCAGCAGCCGCGGCAGCCTCCGCGAGCAACGGCAACACCGTGCCGATGCAGGTCTTCATCACGCCCAGCGCAGGTGATCAGAAGACAGGCCGCGGGGGCCAAGCCACGGTCCTCGTACCCGAGGAGCTGTTCCGCGCGCTCGTTCGCGGCGAGGATGGCCGCGCGGCGGCGGCGGCAGTGCGGGTGATGGCGGTGCGGGTGACCGCGGCGGCGTTGCCGGAGGGTGACGGTTTATGGGCATCGTGGCGGCTGGACATCGACATCGACGCCGATGCGGGAGGCATCCTGCAACTCGATCAATCTGGCAGCGGCGCGCGGTTCCGTCCGGGGACGCTTCGCATCGATGGGGCGGCTGTCACGGCACGGCTCGAGGCCGCCGATACCCTTCTGCGTTGCGTGGTCCCGGATGCAGGGCGGCATACCGTGCGCGTGGATATCGAGGCGGCCGGTCGGCGCCGCGGCGACGTGGAAACGGCGACGATCTCGCTCCCACAGGCGGCTGTGGCATCGCTGCAGTTCGTGCCGACGGCGGGGCGGATCGCGGCCGCGATTGTCTGCGAACGCGCGGCGGCGCCGGGCGTCTTCGTGGTGGCGGCACGGCGTTCGATCGAGTCTCCCGCGGTCGGCTTCGATGTGTCGCGATCGACCCAGGTGCGGCTGTCGAGGTCGGTGGCGGCAGGCGTTGAGCTCGCCTCGTTGCCGCCGACGGCCGTCAGTCGCAACGACATTTTCTGGAACCTCGACGAGTGCCGGTTGACCGGCGTCTACGACATCGATGGCGGCGATGCGATCGTGCGGTCGTGTGTTGTGCGAGCGGCTCCCGGGCTCGAGTGGATCGCGCCTTCGGCCCAGCAGGATGGCCAGCCGCAGGACGACGGCGCATCGGCCGAAGGGGTCTCGATCCGTCCGCTTGGCAACCGACGGTTTCTCGTGGAGCGGCGGTCACCCGAGCGAGGCCGATTTCATTTCGAGATCCCCTTTCGGATGGCCCTGGCCGATGCCGTGGGAGTCTTCGATGTGCCGGAGGCGTGGTTGGAGAATGTCCTCGTGGACACGAGGAGCGTGCGGTTCGTGGCGAGCCCCAGCCTCGCCGTGCGGATCGACCTGCCACCCGGGCTGACGCACGCCGACACTCCTGAGGGCGAGGCATCGTTTGAAACGCGGTTCTGGCGCAGCGAGGTGTTGCGATCCATCGCCGTCGATGCCGTGGCAGGCTCCAGCGTCGCGACCCCGTTCGCTCCCGCGGGGCCCACGTCGGCGCCGCGGGCACGGCTCACGGCCGAGCGTCGCCGCCAGGAAATCCGCGGCTCGCAGCGGGAGGTGGTCGTGTTTGCCGGCGAGCAGGNNTTGCCGGCGAGCAGGTGCGGATGCACCTCGACGCCAGACTCGATGCCAGTTCAACGGCACTCGTCACGATTCCGCTGGATGTGCCGGAGGGATGCGTGGTCGATCGCATCGAACTGTTCGAGGACGACGTCCTCCATCCTGAGACGGCGGACCGTGGCGCCATCGACCTGCGCTGGAGTCGCCCCACCGACACAAGCGTTGCTGTGGTCATCCAACGACCACGGGCTGGCCGCTTTCGGCTGGAGGTTGATGCCCGCATGCCGGGGCGGCCCGCGGCCCGCGGTCCCATGCCCTGTCTGCGGGTCGGCCTGACCGATGGATCACGCACGCTCATTGAATATCGTGCCGAAGATGGCCTGCAGGCGGCGCTCGAGGCGACGCCGGAAGACGGGGCAGCAGGCAGCGTTCTCCGCATGGGACAGTTCGAACTCATCGCCGGCGAACCGCCGCCCCGCTATGTTCTCGAGTCGTCTCCCGCGCCATCGGCGTCGACCGAGGACGACGTGCCACCCACTGCAAAGCCCGCCGAGCCTGTCGCCGATGGCGCTGGCCGCGTGGAACTTGCCGACATCCGCCTGGCCATGGACGAGCGTGGCCGGGTGTGGGGGCTTGCCTGCTTCGAACTGGTGCCGGCGGAGCAGCTCGTACGGTTGGCGCTCCCGCCGTCGTGGCGGTTGTTCGACGCGGTCGTCGATGGCCGGTCGGTCGACAGCGTGGTGCCGGCGTCGTCCTCCTCCGACAACATCTGGGATCTGCGGCTCTCGGATGCCGGCCGGCCACGCACCATCGTGGCGCTGTTCGCGGGCGAACTGCTGGTGGGAGACTTGGGCCGGCGGCTGCTGGACGGCGAACCGCTCGCACTCACGCCGCCGAATATCGTCGGCCTGCCCTGCCGGCAGGTGATCTGGACGGTGCAGGTACCCGCGGGGATATCGCTGCGCGTGGCGGCGCCGGCCAAGGTCGTCACTGCTGCGGTGCTGCAGGCGGAGCGGCGGGCGGCCCAGCAGAGACTGGGCGACGATTTCCAACGCGCGTTGGAGAGGAGTGTCGGCTGGCAGCAGGATCGCGTGCGGATGTTTCAGCATGCTCGCAGCGACGGCGCAAGTCCTCATGCCGATCAGGCCTGGGCGAGGACGTTGACGACGCTGGGCGATCCCTTGCCGTCGCCGCTGTTCATGGTGACGGCGGATGGGGTGGCGGCGGATGGGGTGGATGGAGCCGTCGCCGGACGGCTTGCGATCCGTGCCGTGCGGCAACGAGATCCAACCACGCGGGGGCGTGCCCTGGCCACGCTGTCACTGCTGGCCTGTGGCGGCTTCGCGTGGATGGCGGCGGGGGCCGTGGCTGCGTTGATCCGGGGCTGGCTCAGGCCGCGCGAGACCGCTGATGAAAAGCCTGCCGCGATCGCCATCGCCGAGGCGACGACGATCTACCGGCCGCAACGGTAGCATGCGCCGGGCGGGGGCCCCGAACACGCTCCGCTCGCTCGGCGGCTCGGCGATTGCGTTGGGGACGATGGTGGGCCTTCTGCGCCGAGGCGCCTGATGCTCGCTTCGGTGTTCGGGGAGCCCGCCCTCTGCCGTTCCATCCAAGCCCGAAGCGCAAGCGAGAGGAATCCGCGTTGCGTTGGCGGTGAGGTGCAGCCGGCCGCATTCCCTTGCTTGCGCTGCGGGCTTGGATGAGGAGGAGTTTCCATCCAAGCCCGAAGCGTGTGCGGGGAGCCTGCTCGGCGTGTGCAATGGCAAAACAGGCAATGCAGGGAAGCCCTGAAAACGGTCTGGCTCCCGGGGACCGGCGGCCGCTAGTGTCCGCCCTCTCGTGGGCCGACACGGCCCATTCGCACGGCGTTCCGGGGGGAATTTGCCGGGCGTGAGCTGAAGACGGCGGGAAGGAACCCGCCGGGCGCGAGACGGTTTTCACGGAGGCTGATGGGCATGCAGGTCGGACGCAGTGTCGGTGGGCGGACCCCGGGCCGCCGGTTATCAGTGAGCATGGTGCTGGTGGTTCTCTGCGGTGCGTGGCATGCCACGGCCGTGGTGGCCGCGGGTTATCGCACCGCAAATTTCGTCGTGGACGCACCGACCGAGGCCCTGGCCCGCAGGATCGGCGATGCGGCCGAACAGTATCGTCAGGATCTCTCGATCGAGTGGACCGGCCGCCCGCTGCCGCGGTGGAGCCGCCCCTGTCCGATCCAGGCGCAGGTCGCGCCGAATCTGGGCGCCGGCGGCGCGACGAGCTTCGTCTTCGACAATGGAGAGGTGTTCAACTGGACGATGACGATCCAGGGAAGCGAACAGCGGATCCTCGACTCCGTGCTGCCCCACGAGATCACCCATACCATTTTTGCCAGCCATTTCCGCCGCCCGCTGCCGCGGTGGGCCGACGAGGGGGCCTGCACGACGGTGGAGCATCCGGTGGAGCGGGCCCGGCAGCATCGGCTGCTGATCGAATTTCTCACGACGGGCCGCGGCATCGCCTTTCCGCAGATGTTCGCCATGCGGGAGTATCCCGCCGACGTGCTTCCTCTTTACTCGCAGGGATACTCGCTGGCCAGATACCTGATCGAGCGGGGCGGCCGACGCAAGTATGTGGCGTTCGTTGGAGATGGCCTCACCACCGACGATTGGTCGGGCACCCTGGCGAAGCATTACAGCGTGGGAAGCGTGCCGCAGTTGCAGCATCAATGGCTGGAGTGGGTGAAGCTCGGCTGCCCGGCGCCGCCGGCGTCGGTGGCGGTCGCCGTGGCACAGGTCCAGCCCGGCGACTCGTCGCTGACACCACGCGGCCAGAGCCCCGATCCCGTTCCCGCGCCGCCGCTGGCCGTGACTCCCGCGGCACTGACGACCACCGCGGGCCGCCGTTCGATCTATGCCTCGCAGGCCCGCCGCGCCACCGAGCCCGTCAGCACCCAGCCGATGCGGTGAACAGCTACAGCCCCGCGCCCGTCACCAGCAGCGTGATGTGATAGAAGACCGGCGCTGCGAAGCAGATGGAATCGATGCGGTCGAGCACGCCGCCATGGCCCACCACGAGCGTGCCGTAGTCCTTCACGCCGCGGTCGCGCTTGATCGCCGACATCGTCATGCCGCCGGCGAAGCCCATCGTCGCCACGACGAGGCCGGCCAGCGCCGCCTGCCAGGGCTGGAACGGGGGCGCCGCCCACCAGAGCGCGGCGGCCAGCAGCGCTGTGCTGGTGGCGCTGCCGAGCAGCCCCTCCCAGGTGCGGTTGGAACTCACGTTCGCGGCCACCAGCCGCCGACCGAGCATCCGGCTCCAGACATACTGCATGCAGTCGGCGAACTGCACGAGCAGGATCAGGAAGAAGAGCAGGCGGAAGTTCGCGCTGCGGCCCCCGCCGGCTGCGCCCTCGATCGGAATCTGCAAGAGCGCGGGGGCGAACGACAGGCAGTAGACGCAGACGACCAGGCCGGCCTGAATCTTCGCGGTGCGTTCCAGGAACCGCTTGTAGTCGCCGGCGAAGGCGACGCGGGCCAGCACGAACAGCGTCGCGTAGACCGGCAGGAACACGCTGAAGATGTCGTAGCGGTTGAAGCCCACCAGCAGGTAGTGCAGGGGTGTGAAAGCGAAGAACACCCAGAACAGCGCCCGGTGGTCTCCCTTCCGTGTGGGCGTGAGCGTGATGAACTCACGTAGGGCCCAGAACGAGACCAGCCCGAACAGCACCACCGTGGCGGTGGTGCCCAGCCAGAACGCGGCGGCCAGCACGGTGCAGAGCACCCACCAGCCACGGATTCGCAGATTGAAGGTGCGGACGGCCGCGGGGTCGAGGCCGCGGTCGGGGTGTCGCTTGAGGAACTGACCCACCACCGTGGCGCCGGTGAGTAACGCGAGCACGCCGGTGATCAGGGCGATGGTGCGGATGTCGTTCATGAACGCGGCTATTCCCTAGCTATTCCCTAGCTACTCTTTGAGCGACAACACAGCACGCCGGGCACGGGCCAGGAAGTCAGCCTTGGCCTCGCCGCGTTCCAGCCATAACGGCGGGCCGAAGCTGATGCAGGAGAGCATCGGCACGGGCAGAAACTCGCCACGCGGCAGCACGCGGTTCAGGTTGTCGATGTGCACCGGAATCAGTTCGATGTCGGGCCGCTTCTTGGCGAGGTAGTAGAGGCCGCTCTTGAACTCATCGACCTCGCCGCTGACGCTGCGACTGCCCTCCGGAAACACGATCAGCGAATCGGTGGTGCCAGCCTCCCGCAGCATCAGATCGACCGGGCTCTGGTGCACCTTGATGGCGGTGCGATCGATCAGGATCGCATCGAAGACCTCCTCGGCGAGCCAACGGCGAACGATCCCACGCGACCAGTAGTCTTTGGCGGCGACGGGCCGCGTCACCTCCCGCACCGGCTGCGGCAGCGAGGCCCAGATGATGAGAGCATCGAGGTGGCTCGTGTGGTTGGCAAAGTAGATTCGCTGGCAGGTGTCGGGCTGGCTCGCGATCCAGCGGACGCTGGAGCCGGCCAGGAGGCGGGCCAGAGCCGCGAGCGACAGGCCGGCCACCCGGCAGAATGCGGAACGGCCAGCCTTCGATGTGGACGCGAGTGGCGGCGTGGGGGCGACGGGTTCCGTCAGATCGGCAGGGGAGAGCATCCGATCATCTTCCCCGGGTGGGAGGCATCCGGTCAATGATCAGCGGTTCACGTCCGCGGCATAGCCCCGCCCGGAGGTGTCGGCCACGAAAGGGTTGTGACGCCGCTCGTGGCCAACGGTCGTCGTCTCGCCGTGGCCCGGAAACACGACGGTGTCGTCGGGGAGCGTGTAGAGCCCGCCACGAATGCCCGCTGCCAGGGCTGCAAAATCGCCATCCGGAAAGTCGGTGCGGCCGATTCCCTCCTGAAACAGGACATCCCCGCCGAATACCAGGTGCGGGCTCGTGTCATCGGTGCGAAAGACGACATGTCCACGCGAGTGGCCGGGGATCGCGACGACCGTGAAAGCGAACCCTGCGAGTTGGAGGCCTTCCCCGTCGTCGAGGACGCGGTCCGCCGGCGGGCTCACCAGGGCCAGGCCAAACGCGCCGGAGAGGTTGCCGGCCGGATCGGTCAGCTTCGAGGCGTCGTCGCGGCCGATCAGGATCGGGAGCGATGGCCACTGCTCGCGGAGCGCGGCGTTGCCGGCTATGTGGTCGGAATGCCCGTGTGTGAGGAGGATCGCGACCGGGGTGAGGCCGCGTTCCTCGATCCACTCGATGATGGCGTCTGGCTCGAAGCCCGGATCGACGACCAGGCATTCCGTGCCGCCGCGGCGGTTCAGCACGTAGGTGTTTTCACCGAACGGCGCCGATTCGATGCGGGCCACCACGATGTCGGCCTGGGTTGGCAGCAGTTCGACGGACGCCATAGAAGCCGGGCCAAGGGAGGGGGGATGCGGGTGGGGGGCAAGGGTTGAAGAGGGGGGGC
>JAPLNQ010000298.1:0-1849 GCA_026401075.1 Planctomycetia bacterium | reverse complement strand
GGGAAGAAGGCCGGCCAGGGAGCCGCCGGACCGTGATCCCGAGCCGCGCAGGTCCTGCTGCAAGGATGATTTGCCCCGGTCGCCGGGGCAAGGGATTCGTCTGGGAGAGCCGAAAAGCGATTGGAAATGGCATGGTGGCGGCCGCGGCGTGCCGTTAGACTCGCGCCGCCTTTCCAAGATTTCGCGGCGGGAAGCAGGTTTATGGAGGTTGAGATGGTCGGATTCATTCAATCGTTTTCAGGCGCCCGGTTGTTCATGTTGGTCATGAACTGCAACCGGAGGCCGATTTCTGTGTGTGGTCGGGCCGTCGCTGTCGCCGCGGTCCTGATGCTTCCCATTGTGACCGGATCTCACGCCTGCGGTCAGCAGCCTGCTGCGGCTCAGCCTGCCGCCGGCGACGCAGGCCCGAACGGACCGGGCCTTGTGCCCAACGGCGGACTGTCGACGAGCAACGCCAACGCCGGCGTGGCACAGGCGGCCACCGGCGTGCATCCGCTCCAGCCCGCGCTCGACCTCGCGCAGCAGGGGCTCGTCAAGATCAACGCCAACGTCCGCGACTATTCCTGCACGATCGTGAAGCGGGAGCGGATCGACGGCAAGCTTGGCGAGCATGAATACATGTTCGCCAAGATTCGATCGCAGCCGTTCAGCGTCTACCTGTATTTCCTCGGGCCCGACAGCGTGAAGGGGCAGGAAGTGATCTACGTGGCCGGCCACAACGACGGCAACATGCTGGCCCATGCCGGCAGTGGCGTGCGGGCCATGGTGGGCACCGTGTCGCTCAAGCCGCAGAGCATGCTGGCGATGACGGGCAATCGCTACCCCATCACCGAGATCGGCGTCGAGAACCTCGCCAAGCGACTGGTGGAAGTGGCGGAGCACGACAAGCAGTTCGGCGAATGCGATGTGAACTTCTATCCCAACGCAAAAGTGAACGGTCGCATCTGCACCTGCGTGCAGGTGGCGCACCCCGTGCCGCGACGCAACTTTCGATTCCATCTCGCCCGCGTGTTCATCGATGACGAGCTGACAATCCCGATCCGCTACGAGGCCTACGACTGGCCCCAGGAAGCGGGCGGCCAGCCGGTGCTCCTCGAGGAGTACACCTACATGAACGTGAAGACCAACAACGGCTTCACCGACGCCGACTTCGACCCGAAGAACACGGCCTACAAGTTTGGCGTGAAGTAGGACGTGGGCGGAGCGGCGAGCGCGACATCGGTCCCACGTGGCGGCAAGTTTTTAACTTGTCCGTGTCCTGGCGCGTATTCCACAAGTTAAAAACTCGTGGCCACGGGGCAAGATGACCGGCCCGGCGTGAACAATAATAAAAGCCCCCGGCGGAAGCCGGGGGACTGCGGGTTTGAAGAACGCCCCGCGTGCCATGCAGATCGGGGAAGAGCCCAACAACCCGGTGTCCCCGGACTTCCGTCCGGGGCTTTTTGTCAAACGCGGGTCAGGCCCAAAACGCAACTGGGCCTCCGACTCTGGAGCGTGCGGCGTCTCACTCCGCCGGCATCAGCTTCGGCCAGGCCGCCTCGAGCCTCGCACGCGACGGCATCTCCAGCCGCGTGCCCGGAGCCAGGGAGACTCGCGGATCGATCGTGCGGTTCCACGCGAAGAGTGCTCGATAGAATCGACCGTCGCCGTAGGCCCGCTCCGCGAGGCCCCACCAGGAATCGCCCGGGTTGGCCACATAGGCCGCTGCTGACGTCGGCATCGGTGCGGATTCCGTGATCGGCTGCTGCGTGATCGGCTGCTGCGTGATCGGCTGCTGCGTGATCGGCTGCTGCGTGATCGGCTGCTGCGTGATCGGCTGCTGCGTGATCGGCTGCTGCGTGATCGGCTG
>JAPLNQ010000189.1 GCA_026401075.1 Planctomycetia bacterium | reverse complement strand
AGAAACTCGCGGTCGTGGCTCACCATCAGGATCGTCCCCGCAAACTCCACGAGCCGCTGCTCGAGGAGCTCGAGCGTTTCGGCATCGAGGTCGTTCGTCGGCTCATCAAGCACGATCACGTTGGCCGGCTGCGTGAACAGCTTGGCCAAGAGCACACGGTGCCGCTCGCCGCCCGACAGAAATCGCACCTCCGTGCGGGACCGCTCCGGCGAAAAAAGAAAATCCTGCAGGTAGCCGATGATGTGCCGTCGCTGGCCGCCGATGGTGACGGTGTCGTTGCCGCCGGCGATGTTGTCGGCGATTGATTTCTCGCCGTCGAGCTGTCCGCGGAGCTGGTCGAAGTAGGCCACGGCCAGCTGTGTGCCCAATTTGACGGTGCCCTGGTCGGGCGCGAGCTGCCCGAGCAGGAGCCGCAGGAGCGTGGTCTTTCCTGCGCCGTTGGGGCCGATGATGCCCACCTTGTCGCCGCGGAGGATGTCGGTGGAGAAGTTCGAGAGGATCGGCCGGCCGTCGTAGCTGAAGGAGAGGTTGTCGACCGCGCAGACGAGATTGCCGCTGCGAGCCGCCTCCTGAATCACGAGCTTCGCCTGGCCCACCTGATCCCGCCGCTGGCTGCGTTCGTTTCGCATCGCCTTGAGCGCCCGCACGCGGCCTTCGTTGCGCGTACGGCGGGCTTTGACGCCCTGGCGAATCCAGACCTCTTCTTCGGCCAGCCGCTTGTCGAAGAGGGCGCTTTGCTTCTCTTCGGCGGCGAGCGCGTCGGCCTTCCGCGCAAGAAACGTGTCGTAGTCGCACGACCAGTCGAAGAGCCTGCCGCGGTCGATCTCCCAGATCCGCGTGGCGAGCTTCCGGAGAAAGGCCCGGTCGTGCGTGACAAACATGAGCGTGCCCGGCCACACCACGAGGAATTCCTCCAGCCAGCTGATGGAGGCGAGATCAAGGTGATTGGTCGGCTCGTCGAGGAGCAGCAGGGCGGGCTCCGTGACCAGTTCGCGGGCCAACAATGTCCGCCGCTTCAGTCCGGCCGACATCTCCCCAATGTCGGCGGTGGCGTCGATCTGCATCCGGTCGAGCATGCGGGTGGCCCGTTCGTCCGCCTCCCAGCCTTCGATCTCGTGGGCCGCCACGGCGGCGTCGAGGGCCTGCCGCACGAAGATCAACGCCTCGCCCGAGAGGTCAAGCGGCACCTCCTGGGAGAGGTAGGCAACGCGGGTGCCTGGAGCCACCACGCAGCGTCCCCGATCGGGCTGTTCCTGCCCGGCGATCATCCTCAGGAGCGTGGTCTTGCCGGAGCCGTTGCGGCCGAGAAGGCCGATCCGTTGGCCGGCCTCGACCTGCCGGGTGACGCCGTCGAGGAGCGGCGGCCCGCGATAGGCGATCGTCAGGTCGTCGAGGTGAACAAGCGCCATGCGCGGGCCATGCGGGACCAAAGGAACGGTGGGGGGCAGACTCCACGCCTCTTACCGAAAATGGGCCGGACACACAGAACACATCGACCGCGAACATTCCTCACACATTTTGCGTACAGACTGATGAATGCCGCGGGGCTCTCAGAGGCCCTACCGGCAAACGTCAACCACGGAGGATGAGATGGTTCGAGAAGACCTCGTGTCGCTGTGCGAAAACTATGTGCGGAGCCGCGACGAGGCTGCCTCCCTGCAGCCGGCGCCGGCCGTCGATCCCGCGTCGGAGATCGTCCGCAGCTTCCGACTGGCCGAGATCTCCGAGAGTGAGATGCAGGCGTTGCTCGCCTACGTCGACGACTCCGAAGAGGAAGACGACTCGCTCGCCGCTGAGATGGAGGCCGCCGGCATCAGCCTCCACGTCTACGACGGCCTCGACGCCGCAACGGCGGACGACGAGGACGACGACTGGCAGCCCGGCCAGCCCCGGTAGTTGGCCCAGTGGCAACCGGAGTCCCCCGGCTTCCGCCGGGGGCTTTTATTTCGTCGACACGCCCCACACACACAAAGCCCCGGGCGGAAGCCCGGGGACACCGCGGTGTTGGGCGAGCCCGGCCCGGCCTGCTCAGCCGGACATTTTCCGCAGCCCGATCGCCGCTCGCTCGCGACCCGGTCTTCACGCGAGCATCCAGTCCGGCAGGCGGCGGACCTTCCCCTCCTGATCGACGCAGACCACGGTCGTGGTGCCCGTGGCGAGGATCGTCGTGCCGCGGATCAGCTCATAGGCGTGCTTGATATGGGCGGCCCCGATTTTCTCCACCCGGGTCCGCAGCCTGAGCAGGTCGTCGTAATCGGCGGGCGCGTGATACTTGCACGAGATGTCCGCCACCACCATGAACAGGCCTTCGTCCTCGAACTCTCGATAGGTCCTGCCGCAGGCCCGCAGCATCTCGGTGCGGCCCATTTCAAAGTAGGTGAGGTAGTTGGCGTGGTGCAGCCGCCGCTGGCCATCGGTTTCCTGATACCGCACCCGAATTTCGATCTCGTGCACCATTTCGGCCATGACCACATTCCTGAGAGGGGGGATTCCTACGGGGGCTGCCGGCGGCTCCGATCGCGGCCGACACCCGGGGTTCGTTGACCGGCCGGGCCTCCAGACTCTATTCTTTCAGAGGTTTTCCGGGCAAAGCCCCCGGCGACACGACGGCCTGCAACCCCCTCGTTCACACACCCCTGCCCCGACCCTCAGGAGTTCGAGACGTGAGCCTTGGCGACGCAGGAGAGGGCACGGGCGTGGGATTCGCGACAGCCCGGGGCCGCAACTGGCCGACGCTGCGACAGTTCACCGTGTTCATGGAGAACAGGGTGGGGCAGTTGCTCGATGTGGTCCGCCGCTTCGAGGGATCGCAGGTGCGGATCGTCGCCCTCTCGATCAGCGATTCTGGGGAGTGCGCATTTGCCAGGTTCCTACTGAGCCATCCGGAACAGGGGCGGGAGATCCTCGAGCGAGCGGGACTGGCGTTGATCGAGAGCGACCTGATCGGCGTGGAGCTGCCCGACGACAATCAGCCCCTTCTACGGATCTGCACGGCGCTGCTCCAGGCGGAGGTGAACATCATCCAGGCCTATCCGATCCTGTCGCGGCCCCGCGGCCGTCCGGCGGTGGCGCTCATGGTGGACAACACGGAGATGGGACTGGAGACGCTGGCCAACAAGGGCTTCACGACGATCACCGAGGGTGATCTCAATGAGCACGAGTGAGCAGCTGGCTGGCCGCCGCCACGGCCCCGCTCACTCGAACATGCCGTCGGGCAGACCTTCGACCTGCCGCACGATGATCTTCTGGATCGAGTCCCAGGCAACGGCCGTGAGCGTGACGGTGCCATCGGCGGCCCGGCTGGCAAACAGCCCGTGTGAACCAGCCGACCACCGCGGCTCGTAAAACTCTGGCAGGATCACGCTGCCGCCGGTGATGTGCACCTCGACGATGCCGCCGTGCTCCACTTCCCGAAAGAGGCGGGCCATCAGGAGCGCCGTCGGATTGCTGCCCCCCTCCGGGCCTCCCGGCCCGGGATCGGGCTCGCCAGCCGGCAGGGCCGGCGTTGAAAATCCGACAAAATCGTCGGCCGACACGTGGCTGTCGCTGGCTGCCACAAGGCTGGAGAACATGTCGTCCCGCGCGTCATGCTGCGCAACCGACTGCCCGACTGCGTGCGAGTCATCGTGATCGGGTGCCTGCTGGTTCGCCCCACCACCGGAACGGTCGTCCGCGCCGCTCGTATCGACGGCCTCCTCGACGACGGGCGACTCCGCGGCAGCCTCCGCTCCCGTCCCGCCGACACGGGCCTCAGCAGCACGGGCTGAAGCTGCCGGTGACTCGCCGCTCGCCGGGATCCGAACGGCCACACCGCACTTCGAACACTTGCCACGCTGCCCGCCCATGCTGGCCGCCACGACGATGCGGTGGCCGTTGGAGCAATGGAAGACGATCTTGCCGGCCGGCGACTCGGGCAAGGCTGGGGCCGGGCTTAGAACTGGAACTGGGACTGGGGCCGCGGCTGGGCTTGGGGCCAAGACCGCCTCCTCTGGGACTGGCTCGGCAGCTGACGTCTCGAGCATCTTCCAGTCGATCTTCGCTTTGTCGTCTGCCATGGCGCTGTCGGCTTTCCTGTGGTGATTGGACCCGGTCCGATCCCTCTCTTCCAGTTTAGCCTCCGGATGGTGGCTTGACGGGGGCGGGCCTGCCTCTGACACTCTCCGCGGGTGGTGTGCGCGGTCCGGAGAGCCGGCCTGTGGGCGATGCCGCATTTCTTGCTCGGGATCGATTTCCATGGCCATTCAAGTCATCTGTCCCGGCTGCCGCTCTACGTTCAGCGTCAGTGACAAATTTGCCGGCCGCACCGGCCCCTGCCCGAAGTGCAAGAAGCCGATCACCATTCCCAGCGATGCTGTGAAGGAGGTGAAGATCCATGGGCCGGAGGACGAGGCCCCCGTTCCCGGCCGGGCCCCCACGGCGCCGATCGTGTTCGTGGAGCAGCCGATTCCGAAGGTGGCTTACGTGGCCGTGGCGGTTGGTGCAGTCGCGGCGATGCTGCTGGCGGTCGTCGCCCGGTTCGCCTGGGGGGCCGGCCAGGCTCCGCTCTGGCTGCTGGCAGCAACGGCCGCCATCGTGGCGATGCCGTGTGCTTGGATCGGCTATGAGATCGTCCGCGACAGGGACCTGGAGGCCTACAGGGGCCGCTCGTTGCTCATCCGCACGGCGATCTGCGGGGCGGTCTACGCCGCGCTCTGGATCGTGAAGGGATTTCTGCCGCCGGAGCTGACCAACGACATGTGGCCCTGGGTCTACCTGGCGCCCCCCTTTCTGGTGGCGGGCGCCCTGGCGGCTCTGGCCACGCTCGATCTCGACTGGGGCACAGGCGTGGCCCACTATTCGCTCTATGTCATGTTCACCGCGTTGTTGCGGTGGCTGGCTGGTTTCATGCCGGTCTGAAGCCCCCCTGCCGCGAAGCCAACCATGCCGCTGACAGACCTGCCGGAACTGGTGGCACTTGAATCCCATGCGGAGGGCGTGCGGATTCCCCCGGGGGTGACCGTGCCGCTCACGGCCCGGGTGCGGGCGCTCCTCGACACGGCCGAGATGCGGCGGCTGGCCCGCGTCAGCCAACTCGGCCTGGTGGCAATGGTCTATCCCGGCGCCGTGCATTCAAGGCTCGAACACTCGCTGGGGGTCTACCGGCGGGCGCTTGAGTTTCTTGCCCGGCTGAAACACGACCCCCGGTTTAGCGCGGAGATCGACGAGGCCGACGCGGCGGCGTTTCTGGTGGCGGCGCTGGTGCATGACATCGGCCACTGGCCCTTCTGCCATCCGATCGAAGACGTGGGGCTGGCCCGGTTTCCGCGGCACGAGTCGCTCGTTCACGAGATCCTCGCCCATGGCGAACCGGCCGCCGTGCTCGCCGAATCGTGGGGCCTCGATCCGGCCCGCGTCGCCGCCCTTATCATGGGCACGGCCACCGACCCGGCCGGCCGCATCCTGCACTCACTGCTCTCGGGGCCGATCGATGTCGACAAGATGGACTACCTCGGCCGCGACAGCCTCCACGCCGGAGTCCCTTACGGCCGACATTTCGACGAGGAGCGGCTGCTCTCCAGCCTCTGCCTCGACGAGCACGGCACGGCGCTGGCCATCACCGACAAGGGCCGCACGGCCGCCGAGATGCTGGTCTTCGCCCGGTATGTGATGTTTAGCGAGGTCTACTGGCATCACGCCGTGCGGAGTGCCACGGCGATGCTGCAGCGGGCCGTCTGGAGCCTGCGCGACGCCCTTGATCCAGACCGGTTTGTCAGGCTCGACGACCACGGGTTCGTCGACGCCCTCGGCACGCTCGCGGCCGGCACCTCCGCCGCGCCGCTCGTGGACGGTCTGTTTGGGAGCCACCGGCGACTCTTCAAGCGCGTGGCGTCGTATGACGCGCTGCGAAATCCGGCCATTCACCGCGGCCTGGCGGGCCGCACCTACGACGACAAGGTGGCGATCGCCGGTCGGCTTGCGGCCGGCGTCTCGCGTCGGACCGGCATCGCGGTCGGCGTGAATGACCTTCTGATCGATGCGCCGCCGGCCGAACGCGAGGTGGAGTTTCGGCTCACGGTTCGCGAGCCCCGCGAGGGCGACTATGCATGTGTTTCATGGCGCCGGCTCGAGGAACTCTCCCCGGTGGTCCGCAGCCTCGCACATGAGCAGTTCGACGATCTCGTCAAACGTGTGCGGATTTTTGCGCCCGCGGCGATCGCCGCCGAGATCGCTGGCTGCCCAAGCCTCGGGAACAACGGACTCAACAACGACGGCCTCGAGGAGATGATCCTCGAGGCCGTCGAATAGTCTTATTCATCCGCGTCGCTCATCGTCAGTGCGACTACTTGACGCCGGGGAGTTTGCCTTCCTTGAGCAGCGCACCAAAGGTCGGGGAGCCGGCGTTGGCCGGGTCGCTCGGCAGGGCCGCGACCTCTTCCAGTGCCTTCTTGATCTTCTCGACGTTCTTGGCGTCTTCCTTCTTGTTGAGCCGTTCTGCCAGGGCGTGTCCGTAGGCATTCCGCTCCTTCTTGCTGCTGCCCATGTGGCAGACGTTGCACTTGGCCGTCTCGACCTCGGCGGCGAGCGCCTTCTCGGCCGGGTCGGCACTGTCGGGCTTCACGTAGACAGCCTTGAACTCGTCAAAGAACTGCTTGATCGCAAAGGCTTCGCGGGCCGAACCGCCACACGCCAACGCCACGGCCGCTCCGGCGACCAAGGCATACCTGCTGCTCCTGCTGCACGACATCGCTGCTCTCCAGGGTGACTTCTGCCGCGGAGACGCTCCCACCGGGGGCATCTTCGAAAAAGCGACCCCTCCACTAGACATACCAGGCCCGTTTGCGTCAAGGAATCATCCCGTCGCTCACGCTCAGGGCTTGTATCGGCCGATCGCCCGAATCCCATACAAGCCCCCAGGCGTAAGCCGGGGGATTCTGGCTTCACCCCCGGCCCGGCTACTCCTCGTCCGGCCAGTCGTCGATCCGCGGCGTGTGGTTCATGGGCTGCGGCTGGGAGCCGAAATCGATTTCAAACCGTTCCGCGGCCCCGTCGATCTGCCGCAACACGCCGCTGCCCTCGTAGCGGCTGGCGGCGTCGATCCACTCGATTGCCGGCCGATACGACTCTGGATCTCCCATCCCCGACTGCTCCAACACCGGCCTCCCCTCGGGCACGAGAAACCGGCACTCCTTGGCAAACGCCTGCAGCCGCGGGGCCAGCGGCAGGGATGGCGAGTCGAGCAGGCAGGCAAATCCGTCACCGCAGGCGAAGAGGCCGTCTTCGAGGGTCATTCTGATGGAGGTGCCGTTGCCGGCGGTTCGCAGGGAGCCTTCGGCCAGCAGGAATCGCCCCTGCGTCACGACGCGACCACCCGACCAAAACAGGTCGATGCGGCCGCCCCCCTTCAACTCGAGAAACGCCGCCCCCCCTTCGGCTCGCGTGTCGTCCATGTGAATCTCCTGTCGGTCATCGGAGCCCATCTCCGACCGCACGCAGACTCCGGCGGCCGCCGGTTCGCCGGGCATCACGAAAGTCACCCCCTCGCAGCCCAATGCCGACGAGCCGCGGAGGCAGACGAGCGCGGGCCTCCCACTGCCAGCAGGCAGAAACGCCGAGCGGAGCGTCAGGCCCTGGAGCTCGAGGGTGCCAGCCACGACTGTGCACATGCTGCCATCGCGTTGCATCGCCCCGGCCTCGCCAAACCTTAGGATCGGCTCGACGCCATCTGCGGCGCGAATCGTGAGTCGCTTGCCGTCGATCGTGAACGGCCCGTCGTCCCTTGGCTCGGCGCAGGCGATCTCGATCACGTCGCCGTCCGAAGCCTGCCGCACCGCCTCGCCCACGGTGCCGCAGTCGTCGTCCACCGCCGGCGCGTCGACAACCCGCCAGATCCGGGGCGACGATGCCGCCGTTGTCCCGGCATCCTGCTGGATCGACGCGGTGTCATCCATCCCCGGCTCGACGGCCGGCCCTCGCGAGGTCACCGACGCGGCCGCGTCGAGCCGCTGGGTCGCCATGCTCGCCGACCGCAGCCACAGCCCGCCGACGACGGCGGCAAGCCCCAGGAGCGGAATCAGCCAGGGCAGATGCACGGGCGATGGGCGGGAGGCCGGCTCGACGACGGCGGCAGTGGCGGGCCTGGGCGACGACAGTTCGATGCCGAGGTCGTCGGCCATGGTCGTCAGGTCGGCCACCAGATCGGCGGGCCGCTGGTAGCGGTCTTTCGGATCCTTCTCCATGAGCCGGCCGAGGATCTGGCCAAACCGCTTCGGCACGTCGGGCCGGAGGGCTTCCATCGACGGTGGTGGGTCCTGCTGATGCTGCAGGAGCTTCTGCACCATCGTGCCGTTGGCAAAGGGGGGCCGGCCCACGAGCATGAAAAAAACCGTGCATCCGAGCGAGTAGAGGTCGCTGCGGACGTCGGCCGACCGAGGGTCGCGGGCCTGTTCGGGCGAGATGTAATCGAAGGTGCCGAGCGTCATACCGCTGACGGTGAGATCCTGGTCACCGGCCATGTGGTGCAGCCGTGCCAGGCCCATGTCGACGACGCGGGCGCGGCCGGTGGGTGTGATGATGATGTTCGATGGCTTGATGTCGCGGTGGACGACGTCTCGCTCGGAGGCATGCTCGAGTGCGTCGGCCACCTGGATCGTCACGTCGATCGCGCGGGCCACATCGAAGGGCCCTTCGTTCGTGACCACATCGCGGAGGTTGGTGCCTTCGATGAATTCGAAGACGATGTAGTGCCAGCCGTCGTCGGAACCGACCGCGTGCACGCGGCCGATGTTTTCGTGGTCGAGGCGGGCGGCCGACTGGGCTTCGTTGCGAAACCGCTTGAGCATGTCCTCGTCGTTCGACTGCTGCCGCGACAGCACCTTGACGGCGACGACCCGGTCGAGGGTGGTGTCGAGGGCGCGGAAGACGGCGCCCATGCCGCCGCCGCCGACGAACTCGTCGAGCCGATAGGGGCCGAGGAAGTGCCCCTGGAGCAGTCGGCCGATCTCGGCCGTGGCGGCCGGCCGCCCCGTGGCGGACGGCTTACCGGAAATGACGGTGGCGTCGCCCGTGGCCACGGAGGCTGCGGGGGGTGCATCGGCACGAACGGGGGCCGGCGTGTCGCCAGACACACGGGACGAAGCTTCCATGCAATCGACCCTAACAGGCAGACCCAACGTGGGTCAAATCGT